>JAFGDY010000022.1 GCA_016931895.1 Anaerolineae bacterium | reverse complement strand
TGGGGGTCTATCTGGTTCATTTTTGCCCCATTTTACCATGCAGGAGTGACTTTTACTCAATCCTTATCCCGAACTCAGGTTATTATTGAATTCTCATCCTGCCCCTGCTAAAATGATAGGGTAAGGAGAAAAGAGGGGTCAATGTGCGCTGAACTGGAAAGAAGGTTGATTTGTGATGCGCCGACCCAAATTATTAATTTATCCCCTGCTCATTTTTTTGGTGGCCGGCCCGGCCTGTAACTTAACTTCTCGCCTGGCCTCACGGGCTGCTGAGTTCAAACAGCCCACCGTCACGCCGGCCCACCGCCTGGTATTTTTACCCGCTCCTCTACCTCCGGCCATAGAGACCCTTCAGCCAACGTCTGAAAATACCGCCTTTGCAGTCTTGCCCACAAGCACGCCGGTTCCAGAAATTCTGCCAACCTTACCGGCTGCCTCTGCCGGAGAGGCTAACCCCGTTTTGGGTGTTGAAGCAACGGCTGAAGCCGGATTGCCTCCGGCGGATAACCTACCTCTCCAGGAACCAAATGCTGCTGAAACGGCCCATGATCCCTCGCCCGTTTTCACTTACGTGCCCCCACCGCCTGCTTATTCTTTATCCCTCAACAATCCGGTCAAAACCGGGCCAACGGCCAGCCACACCCGCACCCCCACGGCTGCCCCCAAAAGCCTGGTAGCCGAACTATTGAGCGTACTTGACGAACCGACGCCGACGCGCACGCGCCTGCCAACCTTAACGCCTACCCCTACGTCTACGGCTACGCCCACCGGCACGCCCACCCCTACCGATACGGCTACGCCCACCCTCACCCCCACCCCCACCGATACCGCTACGCCCACCGGCACGCCCACCCCTACCAACACCCTCTCTCCCACGCCCACCCCTACGGCTACGCCGCTCCCCCCGCCAACAGCAACCCCGCTCCCCACCCAGACTCCCCTACCGGAATACGATTTTATGGTGGCGGAATTTTTCAATAGTCCCACCACAAATTCATTTCTGGTGATCTATGTGGCCATTGTTGACGCCAACGAGATCCCCATCGGGGGCATGAAAATCGTTGGCACCCGCTTGGATCACCACCTGAGCTACGAAAGCCCCCTTTCAACATGGCACTACGAAGGCTACAGCGCCCCGGGCCAGAGTGTCAAAACCGGCAATTTAAAATTTGAACCGCCCGGCGGCATTGAAACTACGTCCTGGCTTTTGCATTTGGCCGATGCTAACGGCGCCCGCCAATCCGCCGATATTCCTTTTGACACGGATGAGAACAACAGGCAGTGGTACTTTATCAAGTTAAAACGTAAATTCTGAGAACATCCCCGGCCTACCCGGCCAAAGATGTAAAAGTAAAAAATCCCCGGAGAGTATCCAGGGATTTTTTGTCACTTTGTTGATTTGAGATAAATACGAGGCCGCTCGACTATTGGCCGTTCCACTTCTTAAGCACCACGCAGGCGTTTTGCCCGCCAAAACCAAACCCGTTAACTATCGCCACATTTACTTGAGCCTGGCGAGGTTGGTTGGGCACATAATCCAGGTCGCAGGCCGGGTCGGGGGTGTCCAGATTGATGGTGGGGGGAATAAAGCCGGTGTGCATGGCTTTCACCGCCGCAATCGCCGAAATAGCCCCGGCAGCGCCCAAGGTATGGGCCGTCATACTCTTAATTGAGCTAATGGCCACCTTGTTTGCCGCTTCTTCGCCCAGGGCTATTTTAATGGCCCTGGTTTCGGTGACATCATTCATGGGGGTGCCGGTGCCGTGCGCGGCCACATAATCCACCTCGTGCGGCTCAATGCGGCCATCTAACAAAGCGTTGCGCATGGCCCGGGCCGAGCTGGAGCCATCCTCGCGGGGAGAAGAAATGTGGTAGGCGTCGCTGGTCAGGGCGTAGCCTTTGACCTCGGCCAAAATTCTTGCCCCTCGCGCCTGGGCGTGTTCAAGCGATTCTAAAACCATCACTCCCGCGCCCTCACCTACCACCGTGCCATCACGATTGGCGTCAAAAGGCGTGATGGCCCGCTGGGGCGTATCGTTACGGCGAGACAGCGCCGTCAGGCGGCCAAAGGCGCTCACGGTGAGCGGGGTAATGGCGCTTTCCGTACCGCCCACCAACATCACGTCGGCGTCGCCCCATACAATCCGCCGCATCCCTTCACCAATGCCGGAGATGCCGGTGGCGCAAGCCGTTACCGAGGCGTTGACCGGGCCGCGAATATTATAATGAATAGCCACAAAACAACCGGGCATATTGATCAACAAAGCCGGAATAGCGGCAGGGTTGACCCGTTTAGCGCCCTGCGCTTCCAAAACCAACCGCTGCGATTCAACCACATCGGCGCCGCCAATAGCGCTGCCAATCTCAATCCCCACCCGGGTGGGGTCTTCCAAACTAAAATCCAGGCCGGCCGTGGCCACAGCTTGTTGAGCCGCGGCCACGGCAAAATGCAGAAACGGCGCCATCCGGCGGGCGTCGCGTTTGTCCATGTAAGCAAGCGGATTAAAATCTTTAACAAAGGCGGCAATAGTGCAAGGAAAATCGGTGGTGTCAAATCGGGTGATCGGCTCTACCCCGCACTCACCCTTCATCATTGCCTGCCAGCTTGACTCAACATCATTACCCACCGGGCTAACCATGCCCATACCGGTGACGACAACGCGCCGCCGGATATCATTGTCACTAAACATCATTAATTATTTGCTCCCGAATGAATGTGAATGCGCAGCAATTCTAAACGCTTTTTAATTATAAGCAAAAACAACAAGTGAACGAAAATAGAAACCCCTGACTCGCCAAAATGTTACGCTTTATGCATCTAATTGACAAGGCCAACCGATAAGGGTACAATCGAAGACAGTTCTTGGGTTTTGGGATTTTAACCAAATTGAAAGGACAAATGGGGATGTTAAAATTAACGCCTCGCCAGCAAACGTTTTTGGATAAGTTGTTTGAGCTATATCGTGAAAAAGGGCCGGTCCATTATTCTGTAGTGGCGAAAGATTTGGGCGTCAACAAATTCTCCGCCTATGATATGCTCAAGGTGTTAGAAGAAAAAGGTGTTGCGGCTTCTGATTACATCTTAAACGACGAGCAGGCCGGGCCGGGACGTTCGCAGGTAGTGTTTTATCCCACCCATAAAGCCGCTCGCTTTTTAACCCAATTGCGGGATGAAATGCGCAACAACGACTGGCAAGGGGTTAAAGAGCGCATCCTGCACCGGCTGGAAGAAACCCGCCAGAGTAACCCGGTTGACGCCTTGCGTGAAGCGATTTCTCGGCTGCCCGATGCCAAAACGCCCTTGAACTACTGCGCCGAGATGATTTCTGTGCTCATTCTCAATGTGGAACGCCTGAGAGACCATAATCTGCGGCCCATCCTGGATACAGTGAGTACCAAGGGCCAGATAGGATTGGGCGCTTTGGCCGGTTTGAGCCTGGCTTCTACCCTGAGCAATGATGATGCCGATGATACCAGCTTAACCGACAAACTACTCACCCACACCAAACGCTTTCAAACGCAACTTTCTGAAATGAGCGACGAAAGTATCACCAAACTTTCCGCCTTTCTCAACGATGCCATGAGTGTGATGCGCCGTGCTTCAACCTGATCCCCACTATACCTATGCTCAGGATTATTACGGATTCCACCTGTTACCTTCCCCCTGAATTTATTAGCAAACATAAAATCTCAGTGGTGCCGCTCAAGGTGCAGGTTGGTTCTGAAACTTACCACGAGACAGGCCTTAGCCAGTATGCTTTTTATCAACAACTCATCACCGCCAACACTTTTCCCACCACCTCCCAACCTGCTGTAACCGAGTTCAAAAATGCTTACCAGGAAATTTTTAGCCGCAACGCAACCGCCAAAATTTTGGTTTTAAGCGTTAGCAGTAAATTGAGCGGAACCTACAATTCTGCCTTCACCGCCGCTTTACAATTGCCCCAAGCCGATATTACCGTGTTCGACAGTCGTTCTGCGGCCATGGGCTTGGGCTTGATGGTTATGGCCGCCGCCCAAATGGCGGCTGATAACCGGGGTATCAGCGAGATTATGGCTCGCCTGGAGCAAATGCGGCAAGAGATAGCCATTGTGTTATATGTTGACACGCTGGAGTATCTCAAACGGGGGGGACGCATTGGCGCGGCGGCGGCTTTTGTAGGCACGCTCCTTGATGCCAAACCCATCCTGGCCCTGGTGGATGGCCAGGTGCAGCCCCTGGGCCGGGTGCGGACAAAAAAAAAGCCATCCAACGTTTGTTTGCCGAGCTTGAACAAAAACTGGTTCAGCCCAAACAATTGGTTCAGGCCGGCGTGATGCACGTAGCCGCCAAAGCTGAAGCGGAAGAATTGGGCCGGATGATGCGCGACCACTTTAACGTGAGTTACTTTTTTATTTCTGAACTTGGCCCGGTAATTGGGGCGCACCTGGGGCCGGGGGCTTTGGGCGTAGGCTTTTGCCCGGAACCGGCCCAGGCCGATCCAGGGTAAGGAAACGTAATGACCCTTGAACTTGACGAAGCAACCCTCATTGAACAAGCCAAAACAGACCCGGAAGCTTTTGGCCAGCTTTACGAGTTGCACGTTGAAAAAATCTACAACTACATCTATTATCGCGTGGGCAATCGCCACGAGGCGGAAGATTTAACGGCCAAAGTTTTTTATCGCGCCCTCAACCATATCCCTCGCTATAAAAATAACGGCGCTCCATTTGCGGCCTGGCTTTACCGGATTGCGCACAACCTGGTGGCTAACTGGCACCGCGACCACAGCCGCCGCCAGATAGTGGCCCTGGAAAATGTCAAACTGGCCGGGGAGGGTCAGGAAAATCCATACCATGCCGCCGAACGGACCAATGAGCGCGAGCTTTTATTGGCCGCCATTCAAGAACTGCCGCCGGAGCGCCAACAACTTTTAACCCTCAAGTTCATTCAAAAAATGTCAAATGCCGAAATTGGTCAAGTGATGGGCCGCAGCGAAGGAGCTATCAAATCGCTCTATCATCGCACCTTGACTTCTCTAAAAAAACTGCTGGCCGAACACGAAAATTTGGTAAAGGAGCTGCAAACAGACGAGCCATGATCAAGATTGTCACCGATACAACCTGCGACATGCCCGGCGAATGGTTCAGCCAATATCAAATCACCACCATCCCCATGAATATTCAGTTTGGGCTGGAAACGTTTCGGGAGGGAGTCACCATCACCCGCGATACGTTCTACCGGCGGATAGACGCGGAAGGAAACTTGCCGACCACGTCGCAGCCTTCGGTAGGCGAGTTCATTGAATTGTATGAAACCCTGGCCGCCGACGGCAACGAAATCCTCTCTATCCACCTGACCAGTAAACTGAGCGGCACCTGGCAATCGGCCTTTATGGCGGCCAGGCAACTACAAGGCAAAATAAAGGTGACGGTGGTTGATAGCCTGACCGGCTCGCCGGGGTTGGGTTTTATGGTGCGAGAAGCGGCGCAATTGAGCGCAGCCGGTTGGACGGCAGCGCAGATTGTGCCCCACCTTGAAGCGCGCCGCGCCCAGATAAATGTGTTTATTATGCTCAAAGATTTACGCTACGCCCGGATGAGCGGGCGGGTGGGCCGCCTGCGGGAGACCATTGCCTCGCTGCTGGATATTAAACCCATTGTGGGGGTGGAGGAGGGCAATCTGGTGCCCATAGACCGGGTGAGAACGCAGAAAAACGGCTTTCAGCGCATGCTGATGATGGCCCAGGCCCAGCTAGGCCAAACGCCCGTGCACGTGGGTATGGTCCACGCCATGGCCCAGGCCGAGGCCGAAGCACTGTTGGCCCAAGTTGAAAGTCGCCTCAATTGCCGGGATACCTTTGTCACCAACATAGCCCTCTCACTGGCGGTTCATTTTGGCCCGGGCACGGTTGGCTTTGCCACTTATCCGGCAGAGGAGATGTAGCGGTCACCTGTAATTCTGCGCAACGCTTAACCAGGGGAGTTTATCAATGAATAAAAAACAACTCAAAGACATTTTGGCCACCCACGCCGACGAATTATTGCACGGCCACCATCCTAAGGCCGACGATTATCCTGAGCTTTCTTTGGCAGATAAACATGAATTGGCCCCTTTGTTAGACGTAGCCGAACGAGTTCAGTCCACTTTAAGACCCATCAGGCCGCCGCGCCGTTTTGAAAGCAAGCTCAAAAAGGAGTTGCTCACCACCGCTCACCTGCACCAAACCCAGGGATATGTTCCGCCTAATCCTGGGCGGGATTTATTGGTTTTGGCCGCCATCATTGGCTTTTTTGTTTCCCTGGCCGGCGTATTGTTGGCCTGGCGGTTGCGCCGCCGCTGGGCGCAACCGCTTATCCCGGCTCAACAGTAAACGAGGTTTTTAGTTCTGTTTTATTTTGCAAAGTCTGGCCGACAATGCAGTATTTGTCTCGGGACAATTCGATGGCGCGGGCTACGGCCTGGGGGTCAACGTTGTTGCCTTTTACAATAAAGGTCAGTTCGATGGTGTGGAACGGTTTGGGGTATTCGTCGGGCTGATGCCCTGTAACCTGCACCTCAACCCCGGTCACAGCCTGCCGTTTTTTTTGCAACACGCTTACCACGTCCATACCCATACAACCGGCGGCGCCCAAAAGCAGCATTTGAGTGGGTGAAACATTTTCACCCCCCATCTGAATTTGGTTGCCCTTGCTGTCGGTGCCAACGTAATGCAAAGCCTTGCCGGTCCAACTGGCCGATACATTGATGGTGCCCATTGTATTCTCCTGTCGCGTTTTGGTTTAAAAATGGGTAAATGATGCTACAGATTGTAATTTGAATGGGGCGGTTGTCAAAAAAAAAATGGTCAATTACACCTGGCCGCGCCCGCCAACCCTTTAATTTGTCTACTGGTTTCAATTAGTTTGACATATTTATCACAACTGCATATAATCACCAGCAAGTAAATATAGAACCTTCGGGGCAGGGTGAGCGCCGGCAAAGCGGCGCAATTCCCGACCGGCGGTGAGGGGGCATTTCCCCAAGCCCGCGAGTTGGCCAGAGGCCGGCAGATCCGGTGTAAGTCCGGAGCCGACGGTATAGTCCGGATGGGAGAAGGTAACTCCACAACAGCTTCACCTGCGTTTTACAGGGCAGGAAAAACGCGAGCTAAGGCTGATTGTGAAAAAATGTTCCGCTGCCAGGCGTTTCCCCCGAAGGCTTTTGAGCCTTCGGTTTTTTTATTGAGTTGATGGGAAAACGCCCGCGCCGGTCGCGTTTTTATGCCCCGCAGTCTCTGGATAGACCGGGGTATTTTATTTTAAGGGAGTTTGGCTATGCAAGAAATTGCGCGTTTACACCAACATTCCAACGCAGAGATAACGCCCAAAACATTCGATTGGAAATTGGGCCGGTTGCGCTGGCGGCAAGTTCATTTTGAGGTTTTGCTGGTGCCGGTGGCGCTTACCTTTTTTGTGCTTTTGTGGGAAGGCCTTATCCGGCTGGGCCATTATCCCACCTTTATCTTGCCTGCGCCCGGCAAGGTGTTAACCACGTTTGGCCGCGCCTTGACGGACGGGACGCTCTGGCATCACGCCCAGGCCACCCTCTCCGAGGTCTTTACCGGCCTGGCTTTGGGCCTGATGGTGGCTACAATTTTGGGCTATTTTTTGGCCCGCAACTCGGTGATTGAGCGGCTCCTGGCCCCCTACATTGTGGCTTTACAATCGGTGCCGGTGGTGGCCATTGCGCCGCTGCTGGTGATCTGGTTTGGCTCCGGGCGTTTGAGCAAAATATTGGTCTGCGCCCTGATTGTCTTTTTCCCGATGCTGGTTAATACCATTGTAGGGATTCGCTCGGTGGATGAAGAGTTGCGCGATTTGATGCGCTCCCTGCGGGCCAGCAAATGGCAAACGTTTTACATGCTCGACGTGCCGGCGGCGCTGCCCGTTCTTTTTGGCGGATTAAAAGTGGGGGTGACGCTCTCGGTGATTGGGGCCGTGGTGGGCGAATTTGTGGGGGCGGACCGGGGCCTGGGTTTTTTGATTAACCAGGCGCGAGGACTTTTTAACACCCCCCTGGTGTTTGTGGCCATTTTCTCTCTGGTAGCCATTGCCCTCATTCTTTACGGGCTGGTAACTTTACTGGAAACCTGGCTGCTGCGGTGGCGCAGGTCATAAAAATTTTAGGAGGATTCAGGATTTCACCTATGAAAAAATCACTTTTCTTTTTAACCATTCTTGCTGCCTTACTGCCTGCTTGCGCCGCAGGCAGAGACAATACGCCGGCGGCAGAACTTGCCGGCCCAACCAGTGGAACGGCTGTCCAGACCCCACTTGCGTTGGAACATATTGATCTGGGGGTCGGTTTTATTCCCAATGTCCAGTTTGCGCCGTTGTACGTGGCCCAGGCCAAAGGCTTTTACGCCAACGAGGGACTGGACGTGGCCCTGGAATACGGCTATGAAAACGACTTTGTGGCCCTCACCGCGCAGGGCGAACGCCAATTTGCCGTAGCCAGCGGCGACCAGGTAATATTGGCCCGCGCTCAGGGATTGCCGGTGGTTTACGTGATGAAGTGGTACCAGCGTTTCCCGGTGGCGGTGGCCGCTTTGGCTGAAACCGGCCTGGATGCGCCGGAAAAGTTGAGCGGCCATTCGGTGGGGATTCCGGGCTTGTTTGGGGCCAGTTACGTGGCCTGGGAGGCCCTGGTGTACGCCACCGGCCTGGACAAAGCGACCATTAATTTGGAAGAGATTGGTTTTACCCAGGCCGAAGCCATCAGCCAGAAAAAAGTGGATGCGGCCGTGGTGTATCTGACCAATGAGCCGGTGCAGTTAAAGCAGCTTGGCCTGGAGGTTAACGTGATTGAGGTTTCCGATTACATAGACCTGGTCTCCAACGGTCTCATCACCAACGAGACGGTTATCCGCGAGAACCCTGACCTGGTACGGCGTTTGGTGCGGGCCACCCTGCGCGGCCTGGAATACACCATCGCCCATCCCGATGAGGCGTTTGACCTGGCCCGCCAGGCCGTGCCGGAAATTACCGACGAAGATGCGCCCGCCCAACGCGCCGTGCTCAATGCTTCCCTTGAGTTGTGGCGGAGCGACCAACCCGGTTTATCCGACCTGGCCGCCTGGGCGGAGTCAGCCGAGTTTATGCTGGCCACCGGGCTAATTGAGTCGCCGGTTGAGGTGGAGACGTTGTACACCAACGAATTTGTGGGGGAATAGTCAATTGTTGTAGGAACAATGTTTTTGATCAATGCCGGATTCAATCCTACAGGCAGTTCATCTCTATAAACAATACACCACGCGGCAGGGCTATCTCTCAGCGATTGAGGACGTTTCCTTTGAGGTTGCGCCAGGCGAGTTTTTGTGCGTTGTCGGCCCCTCTGGCTGCGGCAAAAGCACCTTGTTACGTCTTTTGGCCGGCTTGCTTGAGCCTGATCGCGGCGAGGTTTTTTTACATGGTCGGTTGATGCAGGGACCTTGCCCAGAGATAGGCTTTGTTTTTCAACAGGCCAATCTGATGCCCTGGCGCACAGTTTTTGACAACGTGCTGCTGCCCATGCAGGTGCAGCACGTTGGGCCTGCTGAGGCCAAACAACGAGTCACCCAGGCCCTGGAATTGGTAGGTTTATTGGAGTTTGCCGATAACTATCCCCACGAGTTATCGGGGGGGATGGCCCAGCGGGTGGCTATTGCCCGCGCCCTCACCTATGAACCGGAAATTTTGCTGCTCGACGAGCCGTTTGGCGCGCTGGATGCCCTGACCCGGGAGTATCTTAACCAGGAATTGATGCGGGTGTGGGAAATCAGCCACAAAACGGTGGTGATGGTAACGCACAATATCCGCGAAGCGGTTTTTTTGGCCGACCGGGTGCTGGTGCTCAGCCGGCGACCGGGGCGAGTGGCCAAAGTGATTCCCATTACCCTACCCCGGCCCCGGCCAGAGGCCATAGTTTATGGCGATACGTTTGGCGCGCTGGCTTACGCCGTACGCCAGGCCATCCGGTAGAGTTTTTAAGTTTGCCGGGGCGTTCCTGCCTTCCGGTCATCAAGCTAAGGCAAACGCTTAGCCCATCACAAACCCGTCCCTGGCCGGATCGTAATAGCCCATCAATCGCCGCCGCAAATAATACACCCAGCCGTGCAGTTCCAGCCGGTTGGCCTCCAGCGCGGCTAACACAAAAGGATAGGTTTGCGCGTGGCGCAATTGCAGCACCACGTTTTGTTCCACAACGGCGCGATGCCGGCCCCAGGCGTTCAAGCCTTCAACCGGAACCCCCTGCTGCGCCGGGCGGGCAAATTCCAGCCAGTTGACCAAAGCGGGTTCGGCCTCGGCGTCAAGCTCAGCCTCAAGGCTTTTGATCCCGCCACAATCGGTGTGGCCGCAGATAGCCAGGTGGGGTACCCGCAAATGACGCACCGCATATTCCAACACCGCCGTGATGCCCATATCGCTATGCTCGTAAGGGGGGATGATGTTGGCAATGTTGCGCAGCATAAACAAGTCGCCGGGTTGAGCGCCCAGCAATTGTTCCGGCGACACCCTGGAATCGGAACAGCCAACAACCAACGCCTGGGGCGACTGGCCCTCTTTAGCCAACGCTTCCAGCAAGGCGGCCTGTTTTTCAAAAAAGTCACGCCGCATTGGCACGGATTCTTTTAATAGGTTGTCTGACATTTCATCTCCTGACTTGAGAAGTTAAGTTGATTCTCTTTCTCCACCTACAAACATCCTCGCTGGATGTTGATCAAATCAATCAACAGCGCGTACCCCGTTTCCACCCGGCCCGCGCCGGCGCCAACCAAGGTGACCGGCCCGGCCAGGTCGCATACATAAGTAACGGCGTTCATTGCGCCCATCACCCCGGCCAGGGGGTCGGACCACGGGACCTGCTCTGGTCCCACGCTGGCCTCTATCCGGTCGCCTTCTTTTTTAATGCGGCCAATCAACTTCCAGCGTTTGCCTGCCGCTTTGGCCGTCATGATGTCGCGTATGGTCAGGTGTTCAATACCCCGGCACACAACGTCCTCCTGGCGGAGCGGCATATTCATAATCACGTTAGCCAAGATAACCAGCTTACCCCGCGCGTCATAGCCGGCCACGTCGGCCGTGGGATCGGCTTCGGCGTAACCCAGCCGCTGGGCCTGGGCAAGAGCTTCGGCGTATTCCATTTCTTCTTCCATTTGAGTCAAAATGAAATTGGTGGTGCCGTTAAAAATGCCGCGAATTTCGCTGATCTGGTTTCCGACCAGGGCCGTCAGCGGCATTCGCAGGGCGGGCGTGCCGCTGAGCACCGTGCCTTCAAACCCCCAGCGCGCGCCGTTTGCCTCGGCCAGGGCGGATAATTCGGCGTAGGCCAGGGCCACCGGGCCTTTGTTGCTCATGACCACGTTTTTGCCACAGGCAAAGGCCGCCCGGCAGTGGTCAATGGCCGGCTGGCCTGTTTTAATGTCGGTGTAACTGACCTCAACAATGGTGTCGGCGTTGCTCCGGCTGATAGTTTTCAGGCTGTCCCAGTCTCGTTCCAGGCCAGGCCGGTGGGGATAAGCGTCTAACCGGCCGGTGCTTTGCGCCACCTCCAGTAATTTGGCCACATCCAGGCCGTCGGGATGGTAAACCGCTCCTTTTAACAGGTCAGATACGGCCACAATTTGGGCGTCAAAATCAAGCGTGTCCCGCAAGGTATCAGCTTTGTCTCGCAGAATTTCGGCCAGGCCCTGCCCAACCACGCCAAAGCCGATAAGGGCCAATTTGTGGGTCATAAGTAATCTCCAAAATGATTTGCGGCATGGTAATGCACCACCGCAAAAACGGCAAACAAAGCCGTCTTTTCTAAAAAACGGCTTTGGATTTTAACCCGGTTATGTTACAATAAGCGAATGAACCACCAAAAAACGCCGGCAAATGCGCCTGAGGTTTCTGACAATTATCCCCCCGCCACCTGGCGGCTGCTTGTCACCGCGCCGCTGGATGGGGCCACCAACATGGCCGTTGACGAGGCCATTCTTTACGCCCTGGCCGAGGGGCAAGGGCTGCCGACCCTTCGTTTTTTTCAGTGGGAACCGCCCTGCCTCAGCCTGGGCTACAATCAACACTGGCGCGACGTGAACGAGGCCACCTGCCAACGGTTGGGTTACACCTGGACCCGGCGGCCCACCGGCGGCAAGGCCATCCTCCACACCGACGAGGTCACTTACAGCCTCATCATTCCCCAGGCCGACCCACGCATCCAGGGCGGCATTATTGAATCCTACCGCGTGCTGAGTTTGGGTTTGTTATGCGGGCTGGAAAAGTTGGGTATACAGGCGGAACAAGCCGCCAGAGATGAGGTCCGCGCCCAACGAAAAGCCATTCGGGCCGGCGGCGGGCCGGTTTGTTTTGATACGCCTTCTCATTACGAAATCACCTGGGGCGGCAAAAAACTCATCGGCAGCGCCCAACTGCGACGCAAACAAATTGTGTTGCAACACGGCACCCTACCCCTCCACGGCAATTTGAACCGTATTTTAAATGCGCTGGCCCTTTCGGACGAGGAGTATGCCCAACAGTCCCGCTTACTGCCCCAACGGGCCACCACCCTGGAACGGGTTCTGGATAAAACGCTCTCTTTTGAAGAAGTGGTCGCGGCCCTGGCCGAAGGTTTTGCCGAACAACTGAACTTGACCCTGGCCGAAATGCCCTTGACCGACCGGGAGCAAGCCCTGGCCAACCGGCTGCGGGCCGAGCAGTATGCAAATGACGCATGGAACAAAAGAATTTAAAAAACAGGGAGCAAAAAATGGTCATTGGCGTTTGTACCCTTGAACTCAGTATTCCGGCGGCCGCCTCGCTCAAGGATAAGCGAGGGGTGGTGAAAAGCATGGCCGCCCGGCTGCGCCATGAATTCAACGTGGCCGTGGCCGAGGTAGGCCATCTCGACTCGCGGCAGGCGGTGGTGGTGGCCGCAGTGACCGTATCCAGCAACAGAGATTACGTTCACGGCCTGCTAACGCGCGTGGCCCTGTGGGTTGAGCGCGCCCGGCTGGATTGTGAATTGGTGGATTATGAAATTGAATTGATTTAAGGAGTGATCGCGTGGATACTTTTGACCAATATATTGAACAACACCAAGATGAATTTATCACCGAACTAAAGTCATTCTGCGCCCAGCCCAGCATCTCCGCCACCGGCGAAGGGATGGCCGAGATGGCTCAGATGACCAGGGAAAAGATGGTGGAGTTGGGTGCCGACGTTCAAATGCTGGAAATTGCCCCGGACGAGCCGCCCGTGGTTTACGCCACTTTGGGGCAAGGAGAAAAAACGCTGCTTATCTATAATCATTACGACGTGCAGCCGGTAGACCCGCTGGATTTATGGCACTCGCCGCCGTTTGAGCCAACGCTGCGCAACGGCCGGTTATACGCCCGCGGCGCGGCAGACAACAAGGGGCACATTATGTACCGGGCGCAGGCCATCCGGGCCTGGCAGGAAACCACAGGCCCTTTGCCACTCAAAATTATCTGGTTCATTGAAGGAGAAGAAGAGACCGGCAGCCCCCACCTGGAGCCGTTTTGCCTGGCCCGGCCCCACCTGCTCCGGGCCGACGGCTGCCTGTGGGAAACGGGCCACGTAGATGAAGCCCACCGGCCGGTGCTGAGCCTGGGGGCAAAGGGGTTACTATACGTTGAATTGAGCGTGCAGAGTTTAAGCGGCGACCAACACTCGGCTTATGGAACCATTGCCCCCAATGCGGCCTGGCGGCTCAACTGGGCCTTAAGCAGCCTCAAAGCGCCCGACGAAACAATTTTGATTGACGGGCTGATGGATCACGTTATCCCGCCCACCGAAACCGACCTGGCCCTGCTCAAGGCCATCCCCTTTGAAGAAACAGCCCAATTGGCCCGCATGGGCATTAAAAATTGGATTGGCGGGGTTTCCGGTTTTGAGGCTCTCAAGCGCCACCTTTTCCAACCCACCTGCACCATTTGCGGCCTTGAAGCCGGTTATACCGGGCCGGGATCAAAAACCGTGCTGCCGGCCAGGGCCAAAGCCAAAGTTGGCTTCCGGCTGGTGCCCAATCTGACCCCCCAAGTTGTGGCCGACTTACTGCGCAAACATTTGGATAAACACGGTTTTGCCGATATTCAATTTGACATTCTGAGCGCAGAACATCCCGGCAAAACCGACCCGCAGGCCGAGGTGGTACAGGCGGCCATTGCCGCGGCCCGGGAGGTGTACCGGGGACATGAGCCGGTGGTTTACCCTTTGATCGCCGGCACCGGCCCGGTTTGGCCGGTAGCTGTGGCCCACGGCACGCCCCTGGTCAGTTTTGGCACTTCATATCCAGATTCAAACACGCATGCGCCCAACGAAAACATTCGCCTGGCAGATTATTTCCAGGCGATACGGATGATGAGACAATTTATAATTAACTTTGGGCAGGTCAATCTCTAATTTTTTATTTTCTTTCAATCTTCGTCGGCAGGTACGCCGGGCAGGGTAAACATAAACGTGCAGCCCTGGCCGGGCACGCCCTCACTCTCTACGCCAACCTGCCCGCCCAACTTTTCAACAATGCGGCGCACAATTGACAGGCCCAGGCCATATCCCTGGGCGCGAACCTGGTTGAGTTGGGTAAATTCCGTAAACAACCATTTCTGCTCCTCTGGTTTAAGGCCAGGGCCGTTGTCTTGCACCCAAAAACTAACCATGCCATCTTCCTGGATTGTTGCGCCCAGTTTTACGCAGGGGGCTTCGCCGCTGTATTTAACTGCGTTGCTAACATAATTAACCCATACCTCCTCAACCCACGGGCCGTGCCCCAAGGCCAACGGCCACTGTTCAGGCACAATCATCTCGGCCTGCTTTTCCTTGATCAAATGCCTTAACCGTTCCATCGCCTCAGCCACAATACCGGCCATAAACAATGGCGCCACCTCAACCTCTGTATCACGCACTTGAGCCAGTAACAACAACTCATCAATGATATTTTGCATCTTGTGCCCGCTCTGACCAATTATCTGCAAGGCGCTTTTTATTTCTTCCTCCGACAATTTGGCATAGCCGTCTATCAAAAACTGCGACAGGCCGAGCATTGGATTCAAGGGACTTTTGAGATCGTGGGCCACCGTGTGCGCAAAAGCGTTTAATTCTTCATTACGCGCCTGTAATTCCCTGGTATATTGATATAATTCCGCCACCAGCCGGGCGTTGTCAAGGGCAATGGCAGCGGGGGCCACCAGGGTTTCCACCAAAGCCAGGTCATCGGCGTCAAAATCGCCATTCAATTTGTTAACCAATTCCAGCACCCCTATCACCGCATCGCGCACCCGCAGCGGCGCAGCCAGCACCGAGACTGTATGAAACCCTATTTGTTGGTCAATTTCCGGGCAAAAACGAGGGTCATTCTGGGCGCACAGGATAATAACACTCTGTCCATGTTGGGCCGACCATCCGGCAATGCCCTGTCCCAATCGCAGGGGTCGGTCAACCAACAAACGCGCATGATCCCCCCGCACGGCAGCCCGGCAAATCAACCCGTCTCCTGTCTCATCCCGCAACCAAACCGAACTACCTTCTGTGCCAATGGTTTCGCCAACGGCTTCCAATAACAAAGCCATAATTTCCTGCAAATCCAACGTGGCAGCAAATCTCTGGCCCACCAGGTTAAACAGGGTCAGATACCGGTTGGCTTGCTCCAGGGCCTCTACGACCTGTTGTTTTTCCTGAATGAGCCGCTGCTGGGCCAACACCTGCTCAATCACCGAAGGCAGTAAATCAAAATAACCGCCTTCCACATCTTTAACAATATAGTCGCCGGCGCCCAGTTTCATAGCCTCAATGGCAATCCGTTCGTTGCCTGTGCCGGTAATCATAATGGTGGGCGGCAAGGGCCCGCTGGCGGCCAACATCCGAATCACCTCAAGTCCATCATGGCCGGGCATTTTCTGGTCAACGGCCACTACGTCGTAACGGCCCGCCTGGTACATGGCCAGGCCCTTTACCCCATCGTGGGCCAGATCAACAATATAACCGGCTCGCTCCAACTTTTTTTGCAGCAGGCGGGCCAAACCAACATCATCTTCCATATAAAGAATACGAATGGACTCAGATTCCGACATCACATTTATTCTCCATCAGGCACTGTAACCACGGATAAAAAAAGTCCAATTTTGCGAATGGCCTGGGAAAATTGAACATAATCCACCGGCTTGGTCACATAAACGTTACAGCCCAAATCATAACACTTTGACACCTCGTGCGCATCATCCGTAGTAGTCAAAATAACCACCGGGATTCGTTTGGTCTGGGTATCTTGTTTCATCCGTTGCAGCACCTGGTAGCCATTGAGGCCGGGCAGATTGAGATCAAGCAACACCAACAGCGGTGAAGCACGCCCGCCGCGGTCATCCGGTTTAAAAAGATACTCTATAGCCTGTTCACCACTATTGAGCATGATAATTTTATTGCTGATATTTGAGCGCCGCAGGTTTTTCTCAATCAAACGCGCGTGACCGGGATCATCCTCCACCAGGAGAATGGTGACTGCCTCCTTATTAAACATGATCATCTCCTTCGATTATTTGATCTGGAATAGCAAAACTGAAGGTAGTCCCTTCGCCTAACCGAGACTCGCACCAAATACGTCCCCCATGGCGCCGAACGAGCGTCCGCACATAAGCCAGGCCCATCCCTTCACCGGGCGCTTCCGACGAGCCTGCTCGCCGGAAAAGCTCAAAGATTCTCGACATATCATCTTCGGCAATGCCGCGCCCGTTGTCGCGGATGTGAAAAATTGTTTCTTGATGCTGATGCTCACCCGAAACCCCTATTTCACCCGGCCGGTTAGGCATAAGATAAGTGACGGCGTTCATCAGGATATTGCCCAGTATTTGCTCCATGGAGGTCCGGTCGGCCACAACGCCGGGCAACGGATTGACGATGACCCGGGCCTGGCGCTGCTCAATTTGGTGGGCCAAGGTGGCCAGGGTTGTTTCAACCAGAACGTTCATATCCAATGGCTCCAAAAGCAGCTCGCGGCGTTCCAGGCGGGACAACTTTAAGATAGCGGCGATGAAGTCGTTCATCCGGTTGACAGAGGAATTAATAAAACCCAAAGCTTCAGGCACATCCTCTTCAAGCGCCGTTTTTATGGCTTGCTGCTGTTTCTGGTTCAGGTGAGGCCATACGGATTTGACGGCGGCGTGAATGGTCTCCAGGGCCAAACCAAGTTCGCCGGCAAAACCCTTGATATTCACCAACGGCGCCCGCAGGTCGTGCGAAACCATATAAGTAAATAGTTTCAGCTCTTCATTGGCTGCCTCTAAATCAGCCGTGCGCTCTTTAACGCGGGCATCGAGTTTATCATGGGCTTCCTGAAGGGCCTTTTGCGCCCGCTTTTGTTCAATGGCCGTGGCCAACAAATTGGCTACAGATTGGAGAAAATTAATATCGTCCTGGGTAAAAACACGGCTTTTGGTAGTGTGAATACCTAAAACGCCAAACGGCCAGGCCTCGCCATCAATAATAACACTCATGCCGCTCACAATGTCATAGTGCAATAGCGACAACTCGCTGAAACGGGTATCGGTGTGTAGGTTCTCCACAATCACCGGCTCGCTGGAAAAAAGGGTATAACCAAGCTGAGAGTCGGGGCGGGCATCTACCGTGGCCTGGCCAATCAATCTGGGCGGCCAGCCGATGCCCGCGCGTAGAAGCATGGCATCACGATCTGGCAGAAGTTCCAAAATCTGACAATAGTCTACCTTGAGGGTTGTGGCAACACGGGCGGTGGTTTCATCCAGTAAGGTAGGCAGATCAATACCGGCCAAAATACGTTGGCCCAGGTCGGCCACCACTGCCTGCTGGTAGGCGCGCTCCCTGAGTTCCGCCTCTACTCGCTGACGTTTAGTTTCTACTTTTTCTAATGCTGCAACTTGATTTTGTAAATTCTCCAGGTTACCCTTGAGCTGCTTTTTCTTTTTTTGCTTGTCGCTCATGCTATCTTCATCGTTCCAGGGTTGTTCAGGACAAAAACATTAATCACGAGTGTAACACAACTTCAGAATTGGGGCAATGTAATTATATCCTTTTATCCATTTTCAGGTTTGACATATCCGAACATTTGTGCTAAAATAATTGAACTTTACCAGAACAAACGTTTTATTCTGAACGGAGGTATCAAACTGTGGCCAATCAAGAAAACAACGGTAAACAAAAAGCCCTGGAAATTGCCCTGGGCGATTTAAGAAAACGATTTGGGGAAGGCGCCATTATGCGCCTGGGGGAGCGCAATGAACTGCACATTGACACAATCCCCACCGGCTGTCTCTCTTTGGATATTGCCCTGGGTATTGGCGGTTTACCCCGGGGCCGGGTGGTAGAAATTTACGGGCCGGAAAGTTCCGGCAAAACAACCTTGTGCCAGCACGTTATTGCCGAGGCCCAAAAAAAAGGGGGCGTGGCCGCTTTTGTAGACATTGAGCATGCCCTGGACCCCACTTACGCCGAGAGATGCGGGGTTAAGATTGAAGACCTGTACGTTTCCCAGCCAGATACCGGCGAACAGGCCCTGGAAATCACCGAAGCCCTGGTTCGCTCCGGGGCGGTAGATGTGGTAGTGGTTGACAGTGTGGCCGCCCTGGTGCCCCGCGCCGAAATTGAAGGCGAAATGGGCGACGCCCACGTGGGCTTGCAGGCCCGGTTAATGAGCCAGGCCCTGCGGAAATTGTCCGGCACGGTTAAACAGAGCAATTGTTTGCTCATTTTCACCAACCAGCTACGCCAAAAAATTGGGGTGATGTTTGGCAACCCGGAAACCACCACCGGCGGGATGGCCCTGCGTTTTTACGCTTCGGTACGAGTTGACATTCGCCGGATTCAGGCCATCAAAGACAGCGGAGAAGTCATCGGCAATCGCACCAAAGTGACCATCAAAAAGAACAAGGTGGCGCCGCCCTTCCGCACCTGCGAATTTGATATTATGTACAACCAAGGCATCTCCAAATCCGGCGATATTCTGGACATTGCCACCGAAGAAGGCATTGTTGACAAGCGCGGCGCGTT
>JAFGDY010000021.1 GCA_016931895.1 Anaerolineae bacterium | reverse complement strand
TGGTACACGATTATTCCTGTTGATTGTTAAAGTTCGTTCTATATATGCTGATTTTTACCTTAAATTAGCTGCAAAAGTCGAGTTATAATAGAGTAATCAATCTCTCCTTTTGCAATTGTTCAGTTTGGGGCAGCAAAAATTTGACCAATGGATAACAAGGCTAAACGTGCATTGATTCAGGCCCTCACCAAAGCATCGGTTACCGACCACCCTGTCACCATTAAACACAAAAATAAGCCGGTGGCGGTAGTGCTTCCCGTTGAAGACTACCAAAAGTTTCAGGCCGAACGTGAAGAGAAATTGAAACTTATGAAACAGGAGTTGGACGGCATTTTAACCCTCATCCGCAATTACACCGGTCGCCAATCGTTAGAAGAAGTGGAGGCCCGCCTGGCCGCCCTCCGGCGCGAAATTGAGCAAGAGGGAGAATAATGGCGCCCTCACCTTTTGAGTTCCGCAAAATCCAAACCTGGCTCCGAGAAGCCGGCCATATTGCCCTGGGATATTACCAAACCGGCCTCACGCGCCAACAAAAGGCTGACAATAGCCCCGTGTCTGAGGCTGATCGGGCGGTGGAGCAATTTTTAATCGGCAAAATCCGGCAAACCTATGCCAGGCCGGAACATACGATTATCGGGGAAGAGTTTGGCGGCAACTGGCAGGATAGTGAGTTTGTGTGGGCCATTGACCCCATTGACGGCACTCGCGTTTTCCTTGATGGTTTGCCTTTATGGGGTATCAGTTTAGGTTTGTTGCGCAATGGTAAAGCTTATCGCGGTATAGTGTACTTGCCCGTGATCAATGAAATATATTACACCGATGACGAGGGCATTGCCTTTTGGAATGATCGCCCCTTAAAAGGAATGTTACGCACCGACTGGAATTCTGACTCTTTTATAGCCGTTCCATCGGAAGTACAACATCTTTTTAATATTAACTTTTGGCGGCTACGCGCCTTTGGCTCGGCGGTGGCTCACCAGGTTTACGTAGCCAGAGGAGCAGCTGTGGCGGCTTTACAAACCAAACTCAGTTTATGGGACATTGCCGGCCCAAATGCTATTCTCAGCAGAATCGGTGGGGTGGCCACCTACCTGGACGGCAGCCCTGTTTTGATGCCGGATGTTTTGGCGCAAGGCAAATGCAGGGGCACGGTTTTGATTGGTCACCCTCTGGTGGTAGAAAAATTGTTGCCGCAGATTGAAGCCCGGCCACTGGCAACCAACACAGTCATTGTCAAAGATTAAAAAATGGCTTATACTATCAAATATTAAATTTTTTTATTGCCTGAGCCTGGAAAATCAATGGCGCAAGTTTACAGAACAGACCTTCTCCAAGAAGCTCTAAAAGAGGTTTGCGACAAGTTAGAAGGGGTGCAAGGGGCTGTTATTGTCAGTATTGAAGGATTTGTGGTGGCCGCCTACACGCCTCACGAAGAAGACCTAGATGAAGAAAGCCCTACCAGCAGCCCCCAGGTGGCCGCCATGGCCGCCACGCTGATTGCCCTGGGCGAGCGCACCCTGGCCCGTTTGGCCCAGGGTGAAATGATCCGTTTGCTCATTGAAGGAAACGATGGCGCAATGTTGGTAGTTCCGGCGAACAGAAGGGCCTCTATTGCGGCTATGGTTAATAATGAGGCTAAAATGGGCCTGGTGCTTTACGCCTTGCAACAAAGCACCAAAACCATCAGCGATATTTTAGAGGGGGGTATCCCTTGAGCGCCGCAGATAACCGGAGCAAATTAAAAGACAATAGCCAGCTTTTGCAAGAGATTTTGAACGAGCTGATCATGCATAACCCGGATATTCTCAGCGCCCTGGTAGTCAGTGATGACGGCTTGAATGTGGCCTCTGGTATCCCCTACCATGATGATGATGCCATCGCCTTAACTGCGTCTGATCTTACCGATATGGCCGAAGATTTTAGTAAACGATTAGAGCAGGGGCAGCTTAACCGTATCTTACTGGAAGGAGAACAACGCACAACGGTTATCATCAGAACAAGTAGGCACACCATTTTAGCGGTGATGATTCCGGCCAATGCCAAGTTGGGTTTGGTGATGCTCTCAATGCGCCGGGCGGCCAACCGGATCGCTTCTATTTTTGGATAACATATCTTTGCTCACAGAGATGTGATGCAAAAAGGGGATTGCTCTACAGGCAATCCCCTTTTAACTTTAAAAAATGATCACTTGCCGCTAAAACTTTTTATGGCCCCCACGACATCCGTTCGGTGGTCCAATCCCGGTCGCCGGTGGCCCAGGGATTGGGTTTGGGAAAGTCAAATAGTTTTGTGGCCTCCCCCCCTGTAGCCGGGGCCACATACACGGCCCACCCCCCCTCGCGGTCAGAGGCAAAGGCAACCCAGCGGCTATCTGGAGAAAGGGTAGGTAAACCATCACTTGAGCTGGGATTGTTAGAAATATTAATTGCTCCCCCTCCATCCAGCCCCATCACATAAGCTTCCCAATTCCCGCTTTCACGAGATTGATAGGCAACCAGATTGCCTTTAGTGTCGGTAGGAATCAGGCTGGTCCCCTCGCCAATTTTGCGCGGGGTTTCGCCATTGCTGCTGCGTTTATTGGCCCAAGAGCCAACGGTAAAAAGACCGCAGGAGCCACCTCCGGCCCAACTGTTACACCCTTTATAAATAATGTGATCGTTAGTTGCCCAAATGGGATTGCTGCCTTGAATTTCGCCAATCTGGCCGTTTGGCACCAGAATGCCAAAGCGGGCCACATCCTGGCAAGTTTGGTCGCCTTCCTGAGAGGGAGGGATCAGGCCGCATTGCACAAAAATGTAGGGATGATAGCTGCTGTCGGAACCAAGGGCCAGTTGCTCGTTGCTGTAGGCAACACGCCCCCCATCAGGACTATAAACCGGATACCAGTCGGTGGGAGAGCCTGTTACCGCTTTTTCAACATTGCCGTTGTCGCCGGCTTCAAAAACATTTTCACCAAAGCCTCCACCCTGGCCATTGACCAACAGTTTCACGCCGTCGCTCCGAAAGTAAGGTTGGCGAGCGCCCTTGATCAGACCCAATTGTTGCCCATCGGGTACGGATACAATATATACATCAAATTTGCCGGCCCCATCGTCAACCGAAAAGGCCAATTTGCCTGATAAGGGCGGTCTTTCGGGAGTGGGTGTATCCGCGGGGGCCGCTGGGGTGGGGGTAGCCGGGGCAGGAGCCGTTGTTGGAGTATTGGGCGGCAGGGGCGTATCGGTAGGGGCCGGGGTGGTGGTGGCGTTAGCCATAAATTCAGCGGTAGCTGTTTCAGCCACGGCCAAGTTTTCTTGCGCCGCCGCGGTAGCCGTAGCATCCCGCGCGGCCAGCACATCGCCAATTAGTTTGGCGTCGGCTGTTTGTTTGGCCACCATCTCTTCAGCCTGTAGGGTGGCCGCCGCAGCGGTTTGTGTGGGTCCGGCAACAGCCAGGTCGGCGGCGGCTATTGCCGTAGCCGTGGCGTTTGCCTGTTCTGCTTCCGCCGTAGAAGCGGCATTGCCGGCTGCCTGGGCGGTTTCGGTAACGGCGGCAAAAGCGGCCGTTACTGCCGTAGGGGTAGGAGCGGGGGTCAAACGGCTGATGACAATAGCGCCAACAATGCCGCCTAATATCAAAAGTATGATCAGCCCTCCCCCAATTACAAAAGGAAGTACCGGGAAACCCCTGGCCGGGACGGGGGTCACTGTACCCTCCATTCCAGACGATAGGGTGGCCTCACTGCCAAAGGCGGCGGCGGTGGCCGCTTTTTCTTGCGGTGTAATGGGACCGGTGGAGTGTTCGACTTCTTGAATTTTGGGTGGGGGAGCAACAATTGCCAGGGGCACGTTTTCATCGCCGGGCTTAAGGTCTACGGCCTCGCGCAACGCTCTAGACATTGCCCCGGCAGTTTGGTAACGATCATCCGGGTCTTTGCTCATGGCTTTGAGGATAACTCGCTCTACCGCTTCGGGGAGGGCGGGGTTGATTTTTCTGGGCATGGGCAGGGGTTCGTTGATGTGTTTCATGATTACGGCAAAAGGCGTGTCGGCATCATAAGGCACCATGCCGGTTACCAGTTCGTAAAGCATCACCCCCAGCGAATAGATGTCGCTGCGCTCATCGGCGCGTTCGCCCTGGCCTTGTTCGGGAGACATATAGGCCGGGGTGCCGGAGAGCGCGCCGGTTTGAGTAAATTGGGTAGCTCCTACTATGCGGGCAATCCCAAAGTCGGTAAGGACAACCTGCCCTTGCTGATTGATCATTACGTTGGCCGGTTTTAGATCACGGTGAACCATACCGCGAGAGTGGGCGTAATCTATGGCGCTGCAGAGAGCCGTAAAGATGCGCCCCACTTCTTGGAGCGTAAACGGCTTTTTGGCCGCTTTGCGTGCTTTGATTTCATCCTTAAGCGTGGGGCCATCAATAAATTCCATGGCCATAAAATACATATCGTCTTCGCGGTCAAAATCAAGCGCCTGCACAATATTGGGATGGCGCAACCGGCCAATGGCGTGCGCTTCGCGCTCAAATCTGCCTACAAAGTCTGTATCTTCTACCAGATGGCTGTGCAATGTTTTGACAGCAACATAACGGTCTAAACCAGGCTGGTAAGCCTTGTATACTTCGGCCATTCCGCCCCGGCCCAGCCTGGCCACAACTCGATATCTACCTATTGTTCTTCCAACTAAATTAGCCATACTGTACCCGGTTTCATATAAAATATGGTTCAATTATAACACTGCAATAGAGGTGCGTCAACAGAAGGAATTTTATATGCAAATTAAAAAGACCTGCCGGGGGTGTGAACAGCGCTCATTTTAAGATTATAAGCCGATATTCAAACGTGGCAGGTCTATCTGACATTCATTCAGAAAAATTACGGCGCCCAGGAAATACGTTCTTCCAGCCAGCCTCTTGAATCGTCGCCGGCGTGTAAAACCCGGCCATCGGGCGAGCCGTTCATGTTGAATAATTTGCGCTGATTGCTGCCATCGGCGTTCATGGCCCACACCGCCCAAACGCCGCCTTGATCGGAAACGTAGGCAATGCTGCGGCCGTCGGGTGACCAGGTAGGCAGCCCGTCGTTGCTACCGTTTTCGGTGAGGCGTTGCGGATTTGAGCCGTCCGCGTTCATCACCCAGACTTCCCAATTGGTTCCGCCGCGCCCGGAAGACATAAAGGCTATTTTGCCGCCGTCCGGCGATACTGCCGGGGCCGTGTCGGCCGCTTCGCCGCTGATTTTGGTTTCACCGCCGCCGTTTGGCCCGATGATGAAAATTCCGCAGTCGCCGGAAGGCAAACAGCCTTTTGCGGCCAACCGCCCATCCGGGAAGGTAGACACATACTCTCCCTGAAAGCCAATGGGATAGTCGTTTTGCCCCATTTGGTCGCCCCGGTAAATGCGGGGAACCCGGTCGCCTTCGCGGCGAGAAACAAAGGCAAACGAAAAGCCATCGGGGGACCAACTGGGCTGTCCATCTTCCACAAAGTGGGTTATCTGACCGCCGCGTCCGCCAATGAAGTCTCTAAAGAAGATGCCCCGGGTGCTTAAGTCCCAAGAGCGATAAGCAAACGCGCCGCCATCTTTACTAAAAGCCGGTTGGCTGGCATTACCGGCAATAACGCTTTGTTCGCTGGTGGCCACATCGGCCAGCCAAATATCATAACTGTTGATGGCGGGATTGAAAGCCGGGTAAGCAATTTTGCCGCTTACCGGGGCGGCTTCGGTGTCGGCGGCCGGCGTTGGCTGGGGGGCGGCCGGGGTTGTTCCGGCCGGGCCTGCTTCACCCGGGGCTGAAGCCACAGCCTCTTCGGTGGCGGGTGTCGTTTCGCCTGTTTCGCTTTCGCCGGCCGTGGAAGCGCCGGCGCCGGTTCCGCCTCCCCCGGCAAGGTAGGTTTGTAATTCTTCGGTAGTAAAGGGAATAATCAATTCCTGGCCAACCCGCAGATCATTGGGATCATCAATGCCATTTTCAGCAGCCAGCAAATCCACGTCTATATCAAATTTGACCGCAATGCCCAGCAGGGTGTCGCCCGACTGCACAATGTAGGTAATTGGCGTGGCATTTGCCGTGGGAACTTCCGGTTCCGAGGTAGGTTCTGAGGTGGCCTCTGGTTGAGGGGTGGTTTCTGCTTCCCCGGTATTGGTTGGGTTGGCGGGTGGGGCCAGGGCTACAGTTTCAACAGGGGCAAAACTGAAGCTGTTTATCATCCCCTGGAAGACGGGTTGAACCGAATTCCACTGGTTTGCCGGCGCAATGGCAATCAGGTAGTAGCCTACTCCCTCTCTGTTGGTTACAGCCAGGGTAGCAATACCTTGGCCGCCCAGGTTTTCGTCGGCAAACCCTATTTGAGCCGAAGTCCAGGTTTGGGAAGCAATACTAATGGTACCCTGATTTAAAGTTTCTGCTTCCGCTGGAAATCGAGCCAATAAATCGGTTAATATTTCGGCAATGGCGGCGTTCTGGTTGCTCGCTTGACCAACCCACATTACGGCGTCTTTAAGGTTGTCCGGGTCCAGGCCCTCTTTTGACGGGGAAAACCCTACTTGCAGATCCATTTCTTCCCGGTACCATTCTTCGGGATAGTCTAAAGAAAAACTGAGGACCGCACTGTTAAAAGGTATCATCGCCGGCGGGGCCGAAGTAATCAACGGCTCGGGCGTAATTTCCGGGGTTGGTCCAGGGGTGGGGGTTGAATCGGCAATAGCCACACTTAAGGTAGGGGTAGGACTTTGCCCAACGGCCAAACCGCCACTGCCCAAACCATTGCCCTGGAGCATAGAGAGTCCAATTACAATAATTACGGCAAAGATGAATAAAACAACCAGGCCTATGGCCAGAGTCCACACGGTACTGGGGAAGGCGCGTAAAACATCGCCCACGGTGTAACCGGTTTTTTGCGGTTGGGGAGTAGGGGCGGATGTGGTAACGTTTTCTTTGGTGGCTTCCCGCGCCCGGACAGCTTTTATAGGGGCCGTATCGGGACGGGCTGTTTGCTCGGCGCGGGCAACTGGCTCGGCACGAGCAGCCTGGCCAGGACGGACGCCCTGGCCTGAGCCAGCCGCCGGTAAGGGCTGGGTTACCTCGCGCGGCCAATCGCCGGCGCTGGCCATAGCGCCCATGGGGATGGTGTTTTCGCGCGCCCGGCGCTGCTGGGGCTGGCTTGGTCTGATCGGCCTGGCGCCTCTGGCCGCGCCAATGCTGGAAGCTGCCGACTCGGTGGGAATAATGATGGTTGGTTCATGAGCCACTTCTCTTTTTCTGGGGGCAAGAGGACGGGCAGGCTCGGTTGTTGTTCGTTCTCTGGGCTGACGGAGCGGGTCAACGGCTGTGGGCCCTGGCAGGGTTTGTTCTGTAGAACGGATCACGCGTCTGGGTCGAATATCTTCTTTGGCCGGAGGGGCAAATGAACTTGCCGCCGGCGGCGCAGAGACAGAGACGGATTCCGGCTCATCCGGCTCCGCTTCAAGCACGGTAATAACTTCTACATCAACAATTTCAACAACCGGCTCCTCATCCTCTTCAAAGAGTTCGGCCACAACAACAGGGTCCGATTTGCTTGGCGCGGTCTTTTTAGGCTCGGTTTTGGGTTTGGCCGGTTCTGCCTTTTGGTCCAGAATTTTTTCGGGGTCAGGCGGCGGCACATCGGCCGGTTCGCCCGACGAGTATTTTAGCCACTGTTTCCCATCAAAGTAAAACCACGCCCCCGTGTCGCTCTTAGGGCTGGGCGGATTGGGCATTTGACTCACTTCAGGCTGCGCCGGGGCAGGCGCGGCAGGAGCTTCTGTTTGAGCCGCAGGCACCGGCGAGGGCGTTACGGGTGCATGGGCCGGTTGGGGCGCGGCAGGTGGCTGGGTTTGCGCGTAGACCTGGGTAGATTGAGGGGCTGGTGGTTGTGGTTGGGCAGCATAAATTTGGGTTTGGGGGGGCGTTTGAGCAGGCTGATAGGGCTGCTGCTGGGCAGGATAAGCATAAGCTGTTTGTTGGTATTGATATTGTCCCTGGTAAGGTTGGGGTTGAGGCGCGGCCGTGTGTTGAAATTCGTGGGCAGGATGCCAGCCATCAAAATCGTAAAAATACCATTGCCCGCTTTTAGCGCCTACCATCCAATAACGTCCTTCATCATCCTGGAATAGTTCGCCGTCCAGTTGAGAAGGCATATCCGGCCCGGCCTCAACGCTTTGCGGGCGCAAGTGAGATTGATAGGGGACAGAACCCGGTTTTTCAATTTGTCTGCGGGAAGAGCGGGGGATAGAGGGATCATTGCGATCAGGTTTGACCCATTCGCCCGTATCCGGTTGATAATAATACCAATCGCCGCTGGTAGAACCTTGTTGCCAGTAGCGACCTTGTTCATCTACAAAGGGCAAATTGTCGGCATCACGGGGATCGGCTTGATGCCAGGTTTGGCCGTCGTAGTAGTGCCAGGCCCCGGTTTGAGACCCCAGCATCCAATAGCGTCCTGCTTCGTCTTGAAATTGGAGGCTATCTACTTTTGAAACAAACGTTGTTTCATCAATCTTGCCTGCTTGAAAATCACCAACCAGCGTTTGATAACGTTGTTCTAAAGTTTCTATCTCTGCAATATTCATTTTGTTCCCAATCTTTCTTATCAGGGGAAAGATTCCCTTGACAAATTACATCTCCTTCAATCTTTCTCAGGCGAGGATGACTACCTGATTGTAAAAGTTCCCGTTTTTACAATTACCGGCAGCCAAATCGCCGTGCAAAAATACATGTTACACTTTTTTGGGCGAATCTACAAAAAACGGCTCGTGGCGCGGTAAGACTAATTTGGTTGTGCTTTTCGCTGAAAAATTGGTATAATCTGCTGCAATGTATGCAGGCTTCAATTATGAAAAAATATATGTCTGTTGTTTTAAGCATTTTGGCCCTGGTGGGGATTATTATCGGCCTGGTATTCTGGGTGACGGCCTTCCGGGCTTCTGTTCAGAGTTATCGGTCTCCTTTGCGGGAGGTTGATCTATGGCCGGAGCAGCCGGCTACGTCTACCCAAACAAGCAAAGTTGTGATTGTGCTGATTAGCGGTTTGGGATATGATGCTTCACTGACCCTGGATTTACCTGTGCTTGAACAACTCAAGCAGATTGGGGCTAATGCGGCTGTTCAAAGCGCACCCCCTACTTTTTCTCAAATAGCGTGGGCAACCTTGATGAGCGGCGCTACCCCGGAAACCAATGACGCGCCACCCGTTGATATGCAGATTGAGGATTTACGCCTGCTTGAGGTGGATACTATTTTTGCCCGGGCGCATGCCGCCAACCTAAAAACTGCCCTGCTTGGTCAGGCAGATTGGCGACGGCTTATTCCTCGTAACCATTTAGATTACACTTTTTTTGTGGAGGAGCCGAGTCCCGAAGCCGACCAATCCATCCTGGAAGCCGCCCTCTCTATTCTGGAGAATGAGGCCCCTGAACTGGTTTTGATCCAGTTTTCCCAAGTAGATGTTGTTGCTCAACAGCAGGGGTCAACAAGTCAGGCGGCTCACCAGGCAGCCGGTAGGATTGAGGCGTACCTGGAACAAATTAGAGCAGCCATAGACCCGAAACACACTATTCTGGCCGTTGTTTCTGACCATGGCCATATTTCTTCCGGCGGGCACGGCGGCGACGAACCGGCCGTCATCTGGCAGCCGTTTGTATTGGTGGGAGAAAACGTTCATCCCGGCAATTATAGCGACATTCACCAAACCGACATTGCCCCTACCATTACTGCGCTTTTGGGAGTGGCTCCTCCGGGCGCAGCTCGGGGAAATATCCTGTTTGAGATGCTTCGGCTGGATGAGTATGAGCGAGTGGTGGCTCAGCTCCTATTGGCCCAGCAACGTACAAAACTGGCCGAAGCTTATGTGAGCGCAATTAAGGGGGAAGCAACGCTCCCGGAGACATTGATGGCCGATTTGGCTCAAGCGCA
The DNA here is from genome assembly GCA_016931895.1 of Anaerolineae bacterium. Taxonomy (NCBI): domain Bacteria; kingdom Bacillati; phylum Chloroflexota; class Anaerolineae; species Anaerolineae bacterium. The sequence goes on along the minus strand of JAFGDY010000021.1, from coordinate 15,552 downwards.
AACTGCTTTGGCCAACAATAATCTTGATGGCGCTTTTCAACTGGCTTTGTTAGCCCAGCAGGAGGCCGATGCTCAGATGGCGGCAGCCAGAAACAGCCGCGCCAGAATTGAACAACTGCCTCGGCTGGTGCTGGCCGGACTGATGATTTTCTTAGGGTTGAATGTTATCTGGCGGCGGCGCGGCCTCCATGCCGGATCAATTATTATGGCGGCCATGGCGGCCATTGCTTTGTATCATGGTCTTTACCAACTTCAAGGACACAGTTATTCCCTCAGTTCAGTGGCCGGAGACTTAACTGAGTTTCCCTTTGCAGTCGCCCGGCGAGTGGCGGTGAGTCTATTGGCCGGAGGAGGTTTGTTACTGGTGTTTCTCATGTTAACCGACGAGGCAAATTGGCTCACCCTGCTGGGCACAGGGTACGGCTTTAGCGTGTTAGTAGCTTTTGTTTTTATGCTGCCTTTTTTCTGGGGTTATTGGCAAAATGGCCTTGTTATTACCTGGCATCTACCCTCCGTAGGGCCTGTTTTCTGGCAGCTTAGCAGCGCGTTTGAGGCTATGAGCGTGGCTGTGCTGGGGTTGATTTTGCCCTGGCCCATTATGATCCTGAGTCTCTTTATCAACCTCATTCGTCGCCGCCTGAGTGCCACGCGCGCCCAAACAGCCGAGCCTGGCCCCTGGCGCGGCTTGCGTTTATGAAAGTTGGCCGGCCGGTTATGGGGGCGGCAGGCTAACGGTTAAATTCCAATTTTCATAGAGGTGTTTGCAATGCGCATTGTTATCACCGGGGCCAATGGCCAACTGGGCCAGGCTCTGCAAAAAGTATTAACGGCCCAAGGGGAAACGGTTATTCCCACCGACGTGCCTGAATTTGACCTCACTAAACACGAAACCGTGCCGAAGTTAGCCAATCTGGCCCCCAATTTGATCATTCACTGTGCCGCTATGACCAATGTGGACGGCTGCGCCAGGGATCCCGAGTTGGCTTTTAGCGTTAATGCTTTTGGCACGCAAAACGTGGCCCACGCCTGTCTTCGCTGCAACGCCGACATGGTGGGCGTTTCCACCAACGAAGTTTTTGATGGCAGCGCCGCCCGGCCGTATCGTGAAGATGACGTCCCAAACCCCATCAACCCTTACGGCAGCTCCAAACGGGCCGGAGAACAAATGGCCGCGCGTTATTTAAAAAATAAACTCTACATTGTGCGTACCGCCTGGTTGTATGGTTCCGGCGGCAATAATTTCCCCGGCAAAATGATCACCCTGGCCGATACGCATGGCGAGCTGCGGGTGGTAACCGACGAGGTCAGCAACCCCACCTATGCTCCAGATTTGGCCGCAGCCATTGCCCAACTCATTCAGACTCGGGTCTATGGCATTTACCATTTCACCAACGCCGATTACTGTTCTCGCTACGATTTTGCCAAAGAAATCTTGCAGCTGAGTGGCCGGGAGAACATCCCCATCCACGCCATCACCCTGGCCGATTTTAAACGCGCCTCTACGGTGCCGCCTTTTGCCCCCCTGGCCAATATCAGAGGGGCTGAATTGGGCATTGAGTTGAGGTCGTGGCAGGAAGCGCTGCAAGCGTATTTTGATGAAAGTGGGGATAAATGAGTAACCCTCTCCTCTCCATCATTATCCCCCACTATAACGGAGTGCCTCATTTACCTCTTTGCTTCAACGCCCTGCGCGCCCAAACCTATCCCCATTTAGAAATCATCCTGGCCGACAACGGCTCCACCGACGAGTCGGTGCCTCTGACCCGGCGCGATTTCCCTGAAGTCACTATCATTGAGCTGGGCCAAAATATGGGCCTGACCGGGGCCATCAATCGGGGTATCAGGCAAGCTAGCGGGCAAATTATTGTGCCCCTCAACAACGACACCGAAGTCGCGCCCGGCTGGGCGCAGGCCTTGGTTGAGGCGTTGCAAAAATCCCCCCAGGCCGGCATTGTTGCCAGCAAAATGCTGCTGTTTGACCGGCGTGATACCCTTCACTCTGCCGGAGATGGTTTTGGCACAAACGGCATCCCCATCAACCGGGGCGTATGGCAAAAAGACGAAGGGCAGTTTGACCACGACACTTATATTTTTGGAGGTTGTGGCGGGGCCGTGGCCTATCGCCGGGAGATGCTGACGGATATTGGCCTGTTTGATGAAGACCTGTTTATGTACCTGGAGGATGTTGACCTCAATTGGCGCGCGCAGTTGGCCGGTTACCGGGCTGTTTTTGCCCCAAACGCTGTGGTCTACCATCGTCTCAGTGCTACCGGCGGCGGGGTGATCGCCAGTTTCTACACCGGCCGCAATACCATTTGGGTGCTGGCTAAAGATTTGCCCGGCTTTATTTTTCGCCGCTACTGGCCCGCCATCATCAAGGCGCAGTCAAAAATTTTATTCGACGCGCTTCGCGCCTGGCGTGGCGAGGCAGCCCGTGCCCGCTTGCGGGGGCAATTGGCCGGATTATGGGGACTACCCAAATGGCTGGCTAAACGTAACGCAGTGATGCGGAAAAAACGGGTGGCTGATGAATATCTGGCAAGTTTGCTCACAAAAGTTACCTGATTGGTAGTATGTTTGTGATTATTTACAAACTCTCATTATTCAAGGGAGTAAGTAATGAATAACCCCCAATATTTTTTTATCCTGGCTAATGGATACCATCCCTATTGAAACCGATTGCCATATTTTGGTTGCTATTCGGGGGCGAGAAGATTTTCTGCCTTTGTTGAATGTAGGTTATTTGCTGGCCAAAGCCAACCAGGGGCGGCTGATGATTATCACGGTACGGCAGACGGAGCAGTCGCCGGAATGGTTTGAAATCCCCGCACACCTGGCCGACATTCCTATTGAGACCAGAGTGGCACATAGTGAGACGGCGGCCAAAGTTATCTTAAAGCAAGCCCGCCAGGATTCCGCCTCTTTGCTGGTGCTGGGCTGGCTCAGTCTTTCTTCCCGGCAAGGCTATTTACTGGGCCGCACCTTAGACCCGGTGTTACAGCAAGCACCCTGCAACATAATGGTCGTCAAGATGGCTTCCACGTGGTCGGAAACAGCCCTTCTGGAGAAGGAACCGTTGCAAATTTTGGTTCCTACGTCAGGCGGCCCCCATACCACCCTGGCCTTGGATTTGGCCCTGACCACCTTTGCTCAAGGTGAAGTGACTGCCCTCTATATTACCCATGAAACCAGCGACACGGCCAGAGCGGCGGAACGCCAGACCTGGTTGCAAGAATTTACCCAACCCTGGACCGGCCACCCGCGCTTCAAAACAAAGGTTGTCCAGGCCGATAATGTTTTACAGGGAGTCATGCGTGAGGTGGAACACTATGATGTGACCATGGTAGGGGCCAGCAAAGAGAGCGTTTTTAGCCAGATTTTGTTTGGCGCCATCCCGCAACAGATTGCCAGGCAAAACAAGGGTACTACGATCATTGTCAAAAGGTTTGAGGGTGGGGTTGGCTCCGTGTTGCGCCGGGCGTGGTGGCAGGTCAATCATCTCATCCCCCCCCTCTCGGCAGAGGAACGAACCGAAGTTTATAAACAGGTGCGCCGCGCTGCCCGGCCCAAGATAGACTTTTTTATCATGATTGCCCTGGCGGCGGGCATCGCCGCTTTGGGTCTCTTGGTGAATAGTCCGGCGGTCATCATTGGCGCAATGCTGGTAGCCCCCCTAATGGCGGCCATCATTGGCTTGGGGTTGGGCATGATTCAGGCCGATGCTAAATTGTTGCGGTTATCTGCCAGCGCTACCCTGCGGGGCGTTTTATTGGCGATTGGCATGGGCCTGCTGCTGGGTTTGATTTTGCCCGGTACGGATCTCACCCCGGAGATTCTAAGCCGGGGCAGACCCTCCCTGTTTGATTTGGGGGTGGCGCTGGTGTCCGGTCTGGCCGGGGCTTATGCCTTATGCCGCAAAGATATGTCTTCGTCTCTCCCTGGCGTGGCCATTGCCGCAGCCCTGGTGCCGCCCCTGGCGACCATTGGCATTGGCCTTTCCTTGGGAGATTTGAAAATTGCCCAGGGCGCGCTGGTCCTTTTTTTGACCAACCTGATTGCCATCAGCGCGGCCAGTGGCTTAATCTTTTTCCTGGTAGGCTTCCGGCCCCATTTAGGCAGACAGGGACGTCAGAATATTTTTAGAGGAGGTCTGTTTGGCTCGGCAATTTTGTTAATGCTGATGGCCTGGGTGCTGTATACGCTTTCCATTGACTCTTACCAGGAAGCCAGGCGAAAGCAGATCATTAATCAGGTGTTATCCGAGCAGGTGGCCCAACTTGGCCCCTCTTTTAAATTGGATACCTGGGAAGAATTCAATAATCCAGAAGAAGATAAGGCAAACGATACTACCCTTAAAAATGCCCTTAGATTAGAGGTAAGCGTTAGAGGTACCACAGACCCCAGCCATCGCGGCGTGGAACTTTTACAGGAGCGCGTGGCTAATGAACTGCGCCGGGCCAATGTGCTAAACCTCAACCAGCCGGTGGCCCTGGTTTTGATTGTCATTCGGACCACAGCCCTGGACCCCAGTATTCCTCCCACCTGGACACCCACGCCCACTTTTACAGCCACTCCCACGCCCGGCCCCACTCCCACCCCCACGGATACGCCCACTCCCACCCCCACACCAACTTCAACGCCCACCGCTACCCTTACGCCAAGCCTCACCCCTACCCCTACGGGTACACCCTCACCCACCCCAACGGCCACCCCCACGCCTACCTTTACGCCGACACCGGCTTTGGCAGTAGTCGCCAATACCCGTGGTCAAGGCGTCAAATTGAGATGGACTCCGGCCGGCCCCATAGCCGGTGCGCTTCCCGAAAGTACCCGGTTGACGGTATTATATGGCCGGGTAACCGCCGATGGGCTTGAATGGATTGAGGTGATGGATGCTGACGGCCGAAGGGGTTGGGTGGCGGCAGATTATCTGGTTATCCTGCCCTAAAAAGAGACAGGGGGCTAAACCTCTTCCTTCTCCGCTTCAGGTTGCTTCCAGGTTAATGAAATCTTAAATTGCGCATCCCCCGGCGATTTGGCAATCATCACCCCCGCTTTGGCGTCAATCTTGAGGGCAAAATCAATTGAGGCTGTGCTGGGCCAGGCGTCCAGGCTTTGCAGGGTGTCAATGATGCCATTGGCGCAGGCGCGAATGGTGGTGAGGGTGTTGTTATAGGCGTTTGCCGTTGCTTCAGCATCGGCAGAGATAGGGTGGGGGCCAAAGCCGGTGGCTGTTTTGGCGCCGGAGGCCACCTCGATCCGGATGACCGTTCCATCTTTGGCCCGGGTTTCAATATAATCAGTAGCCATTTTCATATTTCTCCAAAATAAAATTGGGCAGCTTCATCCTAAGCCCTAATGAAAGGACGCGCGTGCAACATGCGCGTCCTTTGTTTTGGTTGTGGGTTATCTCCAAAATTTTAACCGGCCTGACCCTCAACGGGAGCAGCCGGAGTAGGCGGTTTTGTTTCAGGAGCGGACAGCCCGGTTTTTTGCTCAAGGCGACCTTCAATCCGTTCGCGTTCTTCGCTGGGAATCAGGCTTACCGGCTTTTTGGTCTCTTCCTCGCCTTTTGGTTTGGGCGAGACCCGCTGGACAATTTTATCAATCATTTCAAAAACAAAACGCTGGCGAAAACCGGCAATCCAACCAAGCAAAACTTGCAGGGCTACCACCATTCGGGTGCCAACTAATCCCTGACCACCAAAAACAAGAAAACCGGCTTCGATGATAAAATAAATTACTGACCCTAGCACAAAGCCCATCACCGGTTGAACCAAATAGTACATCACGTATTGGCGGTCAAAATCTTGTTTCATGGCCACGTGCCAATAGAGGCTGTATAAAATGCCAATCACGCCGCCAATGCCCCCGGCCAGAGCCGAAAACCAGGCCGCCCTAACGGCATCAACTTGAGCATTGGTCTCGGTAATAAAATTTTGTAATTGCGCGTCAAGCAAAAAACCGGCAATAAAGGCCACCAGCCAGACCACGGCATAAAAGAAAACAAAAGAACCCCAGGTGTAAGACCAGCGCCGCAGGTTTCGTTTGCGGGCAATCATTGTTCTCACAATAGCCACCCGGTAGAGGGCCTCGTCGTATTGACGCGGGTCTTCAAGAATTATATCCTGGGCCTGGCTCAGAATTTTTAGGGCAAATTCAGCATCCTCTTTGTTTACGCTTAATTCAGCCGCCACTTCATTGTACAATTGCATAATGTCTTGATCTAATTTTTCGCGGCGGTCCTGGCCAATGTAGCGGGTAACCCTGCGGCTTATCTCCTCGTCTTTTTCAAATTGAGAGCGTTCCTGGACGTCAATAATGTTGTCGCTGGGGGTTACCTTGGTGTCTTCCGGTTGGATGTCTTGTTTTTTTACTTCTCTTGCTTCACCCACAATCCCGCCAAATGATTCAATCTTGGCCCGGGGCATAGACAGGCTTGGCGCCCCGGTAGCGGTGCTGGGGGGGGTGCCCAGGGCGGAGGGGCGGGCGGTATAGGTGGTGGGCGGCGTTGGTGGCCGGTAGGGCGCAGGCGAGGGGGAAGGACGAGGCATATATGCGCCAGAACTTGCCGGAGTCACTGGCTGCGGGGGTCTAACTTTGGTCGGGTCAGCCGTCAACGGAGGCGGCCCGGGCGGCAGGTTGGCCGGTGGAACAGTGGGCGGGGCCGGAGCCGCTTCTGCTTCAGCCAGACCGGATAGATCATCTTCGGCGGCCAGGCCCGATAAGTCGTCTGTTTCAGCTATGGCTGCTGGAGGAGTTGTTGGGGCTGGCGCTGGCGCGGGTTGGGCCACGGGCAGGTTGAGGGGGGGCAGTGATGGCGGAACTTCCACCGCGGGCGGTGTTTCGGGAGTAGAGGGTGGGGGCGCCACTTTCGCCGGTTCAGGCATAGGTTCAGCCAGGGGGGTGGCTAATTCCAAATCCGGCGGCGGCGCTTCCATAGCCACCGGCAGCCCTAACTCGTCAACCACGTCTTCAGACGAGGTGACCTCAGCCTCGTCATCGGCTTCATTGACCGGCAGCGACTCTGGTCCGGTAGGAAGTATGGTTGGGGCTGGCGGTGGTTGGACCGAGATTTCTGCCGCCAGGTCGCTCAAATCGTTCTCGTCCTCAATCATTGCCGGTTCAGGTTTAGGAGGGCTGGCCGGAGGCGCTGCCTGGGGCTGCGCTTTTACAGCGGCCGGTGATGGACTCTTGGTCTCTGCCGGTTGCTCCGGCGGTCCGCCAAAGAGAACATCAATGCCTTTTCCTTTTTTCTGGGTTAGCCCCAAGGTTTCGGGGCCTTTATCTTTTAAACTAGCCCGCTTTCTCGCCATTGACGATTACCTCCGCAAGTTTTCTATATGCTTGCGCCCCTTCATGGTCCGGCTCGTATTCAATAATGGGTAATTGAGCCACCGGCGCTTCAGCAAATCTGATACTACTTTTTATTACCACCGGAAATACCTTATCTCCAAAGATGGATTTGATTTCCTGCATCACTTCTTCGGAGTGAATGGTCCGGCTTTTATACATGGTCCCCAGGATGCCTCTAATTTTCAAGTTAGGGTTGGCTTTTTCTTGAACGCGGTCAATCATTTCCAGTAAAAAACGCATGCCCCGCATGGCCAGATATTCGGCTTGGAGGGGGATAATCACTTCATCACCGGCGGTCAGGGCATTCAGGGTGAGCAAGCCCAGGCTGGGGGGAGAGTCGATCAGTATATAATCATACTGAGGGCGCAGCCCTTCCAGTTTTTCTTTGAGAATAAATTCCCGGCCAAAGGCGGAAATGAGTTCCATTTCCGCAGCGGCCAGATCAATATTGGCCGGGACAATGTCCAGATTGGGCGCAATATCAAAGATAATATCCTGGATGGCTTTGTGTTCGACCAGGACGTTGTAAATGGTTTCGTTCAATTCGTCGCTATTCAGGCCGACGATGGTGGTCAAGGCCGATTGCGGGTCCAGGTCAATCAGCAACACCCGCTGCTTTTTTTCAGCCAGGGCCGCCCCCAGGTTGGCTACCGTGGTTGTTTTGCCCACGCCGCCTTTTTGGTTGGCTACGGTGATGATGGTTGCCATGATACTTTAGCGGTTACGGTTTGATTGTTAAAGCCGCTTTCATTATACCACAAATGTAATAATTTTAGAATTAGTAAACATAAGATTCAATTGTTTTTTAGACACTCTCGTATCAGTTCATAATAATAAAGGACTACCCGGTTAAAGTCAAACAGGTTAAGCCAGGTAACTTTACGTAATGTTGTGTTAAAACCCACTTATGTGGTATAATAATACTGTGTTAAAGGGCGTTAGCATATTGGAGGTTGACGGCTCATGAATGCCCGGCAGTGGAGTTTAGCCATTGTTTTAATTTTGATCAATTATTTGATTTTTGCCACGCTTTTTAGCCGGTTGCTAGAATCCGACTTTAATTTAAATTATGCCACCCGCACGCCTATTCCCACTTTTACCCCGGCTCCGGCCCAGCCCTTTATTGTTGTGCCCACGCTGACCCCGCCCACGCCCATCCCCACCCCCACTGCCACCCGGGTTTTGTCTGCTCCGGCTGTCGAAGATGGGGCTGCCCCCGGAGAAAATAGTTCCGACTCAACGGCCTCTGTTCCCTCAAGCAACCAGCCCAGCTTGGTGGCGCCCGGCGCAGTGAATATTCGTTCCGGGCCGGGGGTCAATTATGGCGTGATTGGCACGCTCAATGCCGGCACCGCCGTGTCCATTGTGGGCCGCAACGCCGATGCATCATGGTGGCAAATAGAGATCACTACCGGCATTATTGGTTGGGTATCCGACGCAGTGGTGAGCGCCAGCAATACCGGGGGCGTGCCGGTGGTAGAAACGCCGCCGCCGCCTCAACCGACAACGGCGGAGGCCCAACCCGCCGCCAGTAATCCTTCGCCCAAGCCACAGTACCAGTTTGAACCCACCGGCTGGTGGGACGACGGCAACCAGGGCTTGACCCGTTTTTATGGCAATATCACCGATGTTAATGGCAATCCCGTGGATGGCGTTTTTGTGCGGGCCACCTGCGGCGATTATGCCACTATTTCCTATCCTTCCGGTCCGGTAGGCTGGGGCGGCTACAACGAAAGCTACGATTGGCCGCCCGGTTTTTATGATATTACGGTTGATACTAAACCGGTGCCTTGTATCTGGGTGTTGAGTATTGTTGAAACCGAAGACCGCAAAACAGTAACCGCAGTGTTATCAGAAGCCATCCCCGTTGAAGTGACCATGGACAAGTCAATCATTGTGGCTAGCTGGCGGAAGAATTGGTAATACTGTGGATTAAGTGCTACTCCACGCGGAATGGTTGGGTAACGGCGACGGGCGGCGAGGTTGCTGCCGTGGTATCTAGAGTGAGGCGCAAACGATAGATCCCCGGCGCTAAATCCCGCAAAAAGAAGTCGTATTGGGCCCGAATGATTTCCCCCTCTGTCCATTTTTGGTTAGGATAATCAACTCCCGCTGGCGGATAGGTGAAAGAGAGCGGTGTAGGCTCTCCGCCATTGTTAACCACCTGGATGGTCAGGCTGTCTTTTAAGGCCGGCCTGGGCTGATGAGCCAGCCAATAGACTACCAAATGCGCTGGGTCGCCCGGATGGAGGGGCGTTTTTGGCGTGGAGCGATGCCCCAGTTTGTACAGATCGTACCCCAGTAGCGTCACCTGGCCCAGCGAAATATTGAGCGGCGTTTGCATGTTGAATGCTTCCGGCGGCAGCAACGTGTCTCGGCGGATAATTTCCACCTCTGCCAATTCAATAAAATCCGGGGCTTGTTCCCCACCTGTGCCACCTCCGGCCATAACCGGCAAGCGCCGGCCGGTTTCACTATGGTATAACCCCACAATCAAACGATGCCGGCCCGGCGGCGTGCCCGGCTCGATGAAAAGGCCATGCGCGTCGGGCACAGATTCTCCAACGGGCCACTCTGAAGTGGGTATGAGAGGCGGCGCGTCTCGCTGCCCAACCAGATGATTGGCCGGGTCCAGAACCTGCCCAAATACGGTGTAGGGTTCGGCTAACGCGGTTTCAGTTTCCCAGGCCAGGGCCAGTTGTAAAATTTCGCCCGGCGCCGGTTGGGTAGACGAGAGGGCATAGCCGGTAAGCCGGATGTGCTCGCCCAAACGGTAATCAATCGGAATTAAATTGTCTTTGAGACTTTGTTGGGGGCTGGCGTAGCTGACCAGTCGCACGTTGCCGTACCATTGGTCGGTGGCTTTGTAGAGGTTTGTGTTAAGCCAATTTTCAATCAAGCCGGTGGGATCGGCCTGGCGGGTGGCCCAATACACGGCGTAGATGTTTTGGCTGTTGTTGGCGATGGTTTGGAGCTCATTCACGGTGGCGGTTTTATCCGGCGGGCGTTGGCGGGGCAGCGGGTAAACCGGCATCAGCGGCTGGGGGTCGCGCTCAAAATAGTAGTTAAAGACATCCTGCTGGCCCTCGGCGTGCAAAATCACCGCGTCGTCCGGGCCGCCAACGGCTTTGACAAAATTGACCAGGCCCCGGTAGTTGTCGCGGGCATAGGCGGGATGGGTGTAGTAATGATAAAGGGAGACGGCCGAGGCGGCGCTTATGGCAAGCAGGAATGCGCCGCCAATAAGGTAACGGGCCGGGAACGCGGGGCGCGGGGCAGTCGTATTGTCGCCGGAAAAAGCTTGGGGCCGGGGGGGTGAGACCGTCCGCTCAATCAACAAAGCCAGCAGTAAGGCTAAAGGAGGCGAGGCAACCAGCAAAAACTTAAGAAAAGCCGGGCTGAAGATGATAACGGTTAAGCTTATGGGCAATAAAAACCAGAGGTAGAGAAGCAACAAAGAATGATAAGGAAGCCGAGACGTGACCCGCGCTCCATGCCGCACCGGCCAGGGGATAATTAGCAGGACCAAACCCAGAATAAGGGTCAGTAGCAGTCCCTGCGCCGCCGGCCAGGAAAGGCCCAAAAGCAGGGTGGTGGAAATTGTTTCAAGAACTTCGCGTAGAGAAATAGCTATGTGAGCCGCCGGCCAGGTGGTCAGTTGTCGCCAGGCAGTGGGCAGCCAGGGAAGATAGAATAGTAAGGGGATGAGTTGCAGGCCAAGCCAGGCCGGTAATTGCGAGCGGCGAAGAGCGAACGGCGAAGGGTGAATGAGGTAAAAAAGCACGGCCAGGTTAAGGGCTATTAAAATAACGGGATAAGCATAGTGCGTGTAAAGCCCGGCTGTGGCCGTAAAAATATAGGCCAGCATCAGCCGGTTTGGGCGGGGGGGGTCAACAAGGCGCAAGCCCAGCAGCACGGTGAGGCAGCCCAGAAATGTTAGCAGCATGTACATTCGCGTTTCTTGCGAGTAGTACACCGATAACGGCGATATGGCGACCAAAAAAGCGGCTATCAAGCCTGCCCGTTCATTAATCAGCCGGCAACCCAACCGCCAGGTTAAATAGACCGCGCCTATGCCTAACACCGCCGATAGCGACCTGAGCGCGACTTCGCCGGAGCCAAAGAGGGCGGTCCAAATTTTGAGCAGCCAGTAGTAAAAGGGGGGGTGAATGTCAAAGGCCGTGCGCCGGACAATTTCGGCAAAGCCGCGCCGGGCCAGGGCCACGCTGTTGCCCTCGTCGGCCCACAGGGATTGGCCGGCAAGTTGATAAAAACGAAGGAGGGCGGCCAGCAGCAAAATAAGGGGTAAGGTGAAAGAGCGGGCCAGGCGCGTTCTTTGCCGTTCCCCGCGCATTAGGTGGTTGCGTAACGTTTCCCGATAACCCATATACTGACCGCCAGAATGATCACGCCTGCAATTCCACCGCCGGTAAGGGCCAAATCCGGGTAGGCGTTCACTATGTATCCATCAATTAATACCGGCCCTTCAATAACTTCTAAACGAATTTGGCGCGGTTGCCGGGACAGGGCGTTGACGATATTTGTTTTGGTTGGGGTGGCTTTTTGGTTCAGGTTGATCTTTACCGGCGGTTGGCTGTCCACCCGCGCTTGCAACAGGCCGCGGCCAATGGTCACTATATCCAGGCGATTTCCCACAAAGGTGAAGGTAGCGGTGTCGCCGGTTTGGCCGGCCAGGGCATTGCCAAAAACGGCCTGCCGGTGAGAAACGGGCTGCCAATTTCCCCGGTAGGTAACCGCCCAGTGGTCGCTTTGCTGCCAGCCCCGGTACATTAGGGGCCGTTGGCCGGTTTGTTGTTTGATTGACTCGTAAACCGGCAGCGGCGTGAAATCCGGCTCGACCATGCGGAAATAATATTGGGGGTTGCTCTCTTTCTCCCGCTCGTCGGCCTGTTTGAAAAACCAATAAAAGCCGACCCCGGCCCAGGGCCACTCCTTCTGCATCCGCTGGTAAGCCAGGGCCGCATAACGGCCTTGTTGCTCCAGCGTGACCTGGCCGTACACGGGCGGGATGCCGCTTTCCGGCGGCACGGCATTCCAGCCCAACTCGCTGAGCCAGATGGATTTGTGGGCGTCGCCGTTGCGCGCCATTACGTCGCGGATGTACAGGGGCCGGGAGAAGTTGAGCACGCGAGGCTGCATTCGCCGGTCGGTGGGGCCGCTCCACAGGCCGTAACCCTGCATGGCCAGCACGTCAAAATAAGGGGCAGCCCCGGCATCGTACAACTGCTGGAGAAAGAGCACGTCGCTGAGTCCGCCCGGGCTGATGGGCCAGCCGTCGGAATTGTAACGGCGGACCCGATCAAGTTCAATAGTGGCGGCCAGCGCGCCCATTACCACAATCGCGTTGGGGTCAACCGCTTTAACGCGGGTATAGCCTTCTTTGAGCAAGGCGGTGTATTCTTTGGCATTAATGGGATACTCGCCCCACTCGGGATAAATGTTAGGCTCATTCCAAATCTGGTAGGCCGGTATCCGGCCTTTATAGCGGGTGACCACCGTTTCCACAAAGTCGCCGTAATCGCGCAAATTGTCCGGGGGCGCAAATGCGCCCACCGTATCGGTCATGGCCCGCGTCCAGGCCGGGGGATTGCTGAGGCGGGCCATAATGTTGAGATCATATTTTTCGGCCAGGTCAACAATGTGATCGTATTTTTCCCAGGCCGATTGGTAGGGCTGGTGGCGGCGGTCTTCAAAGTCGCCTTTGCCGTGGATTTCAATATCTTCCCAGGTAAATTCTTGCCGGATCCATTTGAAACCGGCCCGGGCGATCAGGCGCATGGCTTGTTCTCGTTTGGCCGGTTCCACCTCGTTTTGCAAAAAGGTATTGACGCCGTAGGGGTTAACCTGGGCGTGCTGCGCCGGTAGGTGATCGGCCGTTTGGAGGGGCGGTTGCAGGCGGGTCAGAAGGTACTGGACGGTCCCCGAGATTTGGGGCAGGAGCGACTCTTCGCCGGTGAGGTTGAACAGGGCCATTTGCAGCCGGTGGCGGGTCAACCAGACGCTGCCGAACAGGAGCAAGATGACGACGCAGCCGATGAGAATTCTTTTGCCGGTAGATTGGATATTGCGTTTCATAGTGGGGTAGCATTGTACTGTAAGGGACAACGGTGGGCAAAAATGGCCTGAGTAAGCAGGGGACAGAGGGGATTAATCTGGAATCAACCATTTGACCAAACTCTTTTGCTTCTATATAATTTGATATGTACGGGTGGTTAGCTCAGTTGGCTAGAGCGCCTCGCTTACACCGAGGAGGTCACAAGTTCGAGTCTTGTACCGCCCACTTTTGTTTATCTGTCGGAGCAATGGATCAAACCCCTCATCCAAAAATGAGGGGGAAATTGATTTACTCCCGGCAGATGAATTTTAGAGTTTCGGATGCCTCCTATATGTGCGGCTGTTTGTTGATAAAAGTTTAGGCTCTGCCGAATTTCGGCAGGGTTTTTTGTTTAACCAGGAGGCTTCTTATGCCCTCACCATCCCATATTCCCACCTACCTCCCCCTTGACCAGGCCGCCCAACACTATGGCCTGCCTCAAAAAGTGTTGACACAACAGATTCAAGCCGGTAAAATCCCAGGCAGTTCAATTGCCTTCAGGAGACCTGCTTGTGGCTGCCGAAAATAATAGCCAAGATTATCAAACTTAATATAATAATAACGGGGGGGGCTAAAATTAGACTTCCAGACAGAGGCCTGCTATTATCCGCGCTATTGTACGTTATGAACTGGCTACCAGCTTAGATTGGCATTGAATTTATGCACCAACCGAAAAAAACGATAGGTTTTGTTGAATTTGTAACACTTATGGCAATGATGACCTCGCTGACCGCGATGTCCATTGACGCTATGCTGCCGGCGTTGTCGGAAATAGGGGTGGATTTGGGATTGCAACGCGCTAACGATAGTCAACTGGTGATTTCACTATTTTTCCTGGGAATGGCTGTTGGCCAGATGTTTTACGGCCCATTGTCTGACAGCATTGGACGCAAGCCGACCATTTATATCGGATTTGGCTTATTTGTGGCCGGATGTTTGGTGTCGATGCTGACCATCAGTTTTCAGGTTATGTTGGTGGGGCGGGTATTGCAGGGCTTGGGGATTGCAGCACCGCGCGCTGTAGTCGTAGCTTTGGTTCGCGACCTGTATAGTGGTCGGGCGATGGCTCGGGTGATGTCGTTTGTGATGGCGGTGTTGATTTTGGTTCCGGTGGTGGCTCCGACCTTTGGTCAGGCCGTGCTGCTGATAGCCCACTGGCGGATGATCTTTGGCACTTATCTGATGCTGGTGCTGGTTATTGGCATCTGGTTTGCCCGGCGACAGCCGGAAACTTTACCTCCCGATCAGCGTATTCCATTCTCCCTGATACGTATCGGACGAACCATCCGCGAGATTGTCACTCACCGTACAGCATTTGGGTATACGATAACCGCAGGGCTGGTATCTGGCGCATTCATTGGCTATCTCAACTCCACCCAACAAGTTTTTCAGGAACAATACGGACTGGGCCGGCTTTTTCCGCTTTACTTTGCAATAATTGCTCTCTCACTAGGCGGGGCCTCGACAGTGAACGCCCGGCTAGTGCTGCATTTCGGGATGCGCGCGCTATCGTTCCGGGCGCTACAAGGCATTATTACCTTGTCGGTTATTGTTTTAGGAATCGCCGTGGTTACGGCCGGACAGCCGCCGCTATGGTCGCTCACGCTCTATTTTCTGTTGACGTTTTTTGGCATAGGCATTTTGTTTGGTAATCTCAATGCGTTGGCAATGGAACCGCTGGGCCATATTGCCGGTGTGGGTGCGGCGGTGGTAGGTTCACTGTCCACTTTTATCTCACTCGTGCTGGGAACTTTGATCGGCCAGAGTTACAATGGTACAGTGTTCCCGTTGATCGGCGGTTTTTCTATACTCAGCATCACTGCCATCGGGATGATGCGTTGGGTTGAGACCAAGAGACTATTATCTCAGGTCAATTAGTAGGATGGGTATCTCATACAGCGCACCTCATTGAGCAGTTGGTTGTTGGCTAAACATTTTGTTGCGGTTGGTCTTGTAGGTCAATCATGCTGGTCAATGTAGCCCGCAGCTACAATCCGCATCCTGAGAAACAGTCCATTGGGAAGGCCTGTTCGTTCAAACAGCCTCCTTGGCGGTCAAATCGAAGCCGAGTTTGGCGGCGC
>JAFGDY010000020.1 GCA_016931895.1 Anaerolineae bacterium | reverse complement strand
TGTCTAAAGATCAGTTTGTTAAGGTTCAATCATTCCTTGACGTCATCTTGTTGGTATCGATGACGTTTCGCACCAGAAACTAGCTAAAGGAGTTACAGTAAGTGTATCTTATCATAGAACCGGCTTAGACTCAAAAACGGGGACTTTTTTGGGTGTGTCCCAAAATATTGGCAGTAGGGGCAGGATATTGTCCTGTCCCTACCCTATGGCCTAAAAATGGGGACAGCCCTGACTTTTTTCATGGTTGGCTCCGGTGGTATACTTGCTGTAGAAAAGAGGATGTTCAATGACCAACAGATTTCCTGAAATAACCATCAGCGGCGCGGCTGAAGAGAGAGGGTTTCAGCACGGCCAAACGTTGGCCGAGAGAATTGGACGGACGGTTGAATTTTACGCCAGAATCTTTGGCAAACCCAAAGCCGAACTCTTTAAGTTAGCCGCTCATTTTAAACAGAAAATTGAAACATTCAACCGGGAATATGCGCTTGAAATTGAGGCGATTGCAGCCGGGGCAGACCTTGAGCCGGGGTATATCTATGCCTTGAATGCGCGGAGTGAAATCCTGGGCTTAGCAACCAGTGAGTGTACCGCCATCTACTTTCGGTCAACCCGGCTCTTGGGCCAAAATTGGGACTGGGCCAAGGAGTTGGAAGCGTTGGCCGTGCTGATGCGGATTAAACAGCCGGGCAAACCCACCATCGGCATGCTGACCGAACCGGGCATCATCGGCAAGATTGGCATGAATTCCAACGGATTGGGCGTCTGTTTGAATATTTTAAGGATAAACAAGCCTCTGGACGGCGTGCCCATCCACCTGGTTTTGCGGGCCGTGCTGGACGCAGCCAACGTGCAAGAGGCGCTGGAGCGGATAAAGGCAGCCGGGCCAGGCAAGGCCAGCAATATCCTGATGGGCGACAACCAGGGCCACGGCTTCAGCATCGAGTTTGCCGGGGACGAAATTTTTACCCTCACCCCAAAGCATGAGGTTTTGCTCCACACCAACCACTATCTGGGCCGGAATATCAACCCCGAGCAGAGCGTCTTCTGCTCTTCTTATGCCCGGCTGAGGGCCGCCGTGGCAAAAACTGGGGGCATCAAACAGCAAGCCATAGCCGACCTGAAATCCATCTTACTGGATCGTTCCAATCCGGCCTTGCCCATCAACAGGCCATATCTGCCTGACGATGAGCTGGAAGAAGTGGGCACGGTTTGCACCATCATCATGGACTTGCCCAACCGCTCTATCCATTTGAAAAAGGGGCATACCCCCGGGACTGATTTTGTGGTTTATAGAGTGTAACCGTATCTTGAAACCAGGGCTATAATATAATTTTAATCTGAATATGTTAAAGTGAAACGCATCTATAGTAAAACATTATTTACATAAGGGGGATACAATGTCCGATAAGCAAATTGTTTCTAAAAAGGGGGAAATTCTTATCCCTGACCCGCCCCTGGCGCGGTTTTTATTTGGTTCGGTGAAGTTGGCCTGGTTATGGCTGATACTTCGTCTCTACCTGGCCTATGTCTGGATTCCTTCCGGCTGGGGAAAAATCAACAATCCGGCCTGGATGGATGGCACGGCCATTAGGGGTTTCTGGCAAAATGCGGTGGCCATCCCCGCCGAAGGCCGGCCGCAAATCACGTTTGAATGGTATCGTGGTTTTCTGCAATTTATGATTGACAATGAGTGGAACGTTTGGTTTGGCCCGCTCGTTGCCTACAGCGAAATGATGATTGGCATTTTGCTGCTGTTGGGCGCGTTTACCGGCATTGCCGCCTTTTTGGGCGGTTTTATGAACCTCAACTTTATGCTGGCCGGCGTGGCCAGCACCAATCCGGTGATGTACAGCCTGGCTATTCTATTGATTATGGCCTGGAAGGTGGCGGGCTGGTACGGCCTGGACCGCTGGCTGCTGCCCATGTTGGGCACACCCTGGACCCGACAACCAGTCACCCGAGAGAAAGCCGTAGGCGTGTCGGTTCCCCAAACAGACTGAGGCTTCTAAAAATCGAATAGTAAAATCGCTGGAATGATTTACTTGTTTTACTCGTTCCCAAACTGGACTTGGCTCCAAACAAATTTGGGAACGAGTAATCCCCAAGTTATTTTTTGACGCTCACTAAATTGCGGGCAATGATTGACAAAGATTTTCCTTCCCTACTCAAAAAATTCAAGAATCAGCGCATTCACCTGTTCCGGCTTTTCGCCGCCCATCAGATGCCCCGCCTCTACTACCTCAACCCGAACATCAGGGATATTTTGCACCAGCGCCCGGGCCACTTCCGGGTCGCCAACCAGGTTATCTCGCTCACCAAACACAAACAACACCGGTACTTGCAGGCTTTGCCGCTCTTCTGCCGAAAACGACCAGGGGGCAACCTTGGCTGGATTAGTTCCACCCATTAACAAACGAAACCATTCTCCAAAATCTTCTTTCAACACAACACTATCACTAAACGCCCAGCTAAAGGTGCTGTCCTGAATGGGTTTCAAGGGAAAAAACTGGGCAGACATAATCCTTATTATTGATTGCGTTGCCCCGGAATACCCCATTGGTCCAAGCAGCGCTAACTTCTCCACCCGCTCCGGGTGGTACAATGCGTAATTGGAGCCAATAAAACCGCCCTCGGAGGCCCCAACCACGTAGGCTCTCTCCACGCCCAGTTGGTCGGTAATTTCGGCGTACAGTTCGGCCTGATCCTTACCATCCTTCATAATATGATCCAGTGTGGTAAACTCACTTTTGCCGGCGTCGCCAATCAGATCAATGGCGTAGGCGCGATAGTGTTGGCTGAGTTCTGCCACATTGTACTTCCACGACCAGCCGGCCACGCCCGAGGCGTGCAGCAGCAGGAGCGGCGGCGCATCTTCCGGCCCGCTGACAATCACGTGGACTTTTCCATACGAGGTATCCAAAAATACATCCTCATACGGTACCGGCCATTCTTTCATCTTTTCATCGTAAATTTCCATAAAGCGCGCTTTGATCTCGGGTGATTTGTAAATAGAGGTGGCGCGGTTGAGGTTGCCCACCACCACAAAGGCCACCACTAAAACAACAAACGCGCCGACCCACCCCCCACCACGGCAGCGGCTTACCAATCCAATTTCCAATCAAATTTCTCACCGGCGGCAGCAAAACCAGCGTGAGGCCCAACAAGACCAGTCCTTGTGGCCAGTTGCCCATCAAGAAGAATGAAACCGTTAACACGCCAAAAAGAACAGCAAAAAACCAGCTAAAAATTAAACCGACAATGTTCATTGTATTTTCTCTCTCTCCATTGTTTCAATTTGTTTTAATATCCAATATCTGCTTCCGAAGGCCAGTTTGCCCAGAACAAACACACCAGTACAGCCACGTTCACGGCAATGGCGCCCACTTTGTGGGGAAAGAGATAGATGAAAGCCTTCCAAAAAAGGGCCAGGGCCACCAGAGAAATCACGGCCGATACAATGGCCAGTAGTCGCCACCACTCGTAGGGAACCAGCCAGCCCATTAAGCCCAAGGCCGCAGCAATAAAGCCAATGAGCGGCACGGCAAATAGAATGATACTGAGGAAACGGCTGGTCGCTTCGCCTAAAAGCGGGGTCAACAGCCAGGAACGGCTCGACCAATTTTTGGCCCATGCTCCGGTTTGACCCTCAAAAAAGGGGAGCTGTAACGCGGGGATAATACCCATAGCATGCCCCACCCCGTGAAAAGCCAATACTCCGGCAATGAGGATGCGTAAAATTGTAGGTGACATTTTTCCCTCCTATACTAAAAACAGAATGGAACCAATACTTTTGTTAAGCGACAAGCTGAATGTCATTTCGAGGCCATAGGCCGAGAAATCTCCTTC
>JAFGDY010000019.1 GCA_016931895.1 Anaerolineae bacterium | reverse complement strand
GCTGGTGCAAACCCAACCGGCCGAAGGACTGGCCGTAGCCGCCGACAAAGTGGTCACCGTAGGCGTGGATGTGGTTATCACCGATGAGTTGGCTGCCGAAGGTTTGGCTCGTGAGGTCGTACGTCGCATCCAGAACATGCGTAAAGATGCTGAGTTCGACATTGCCGACAAAATCACCATCTACTACCAAACCGAGGGCGGCCTGCACCGCGTGTTCCGCGATTGGGCCGATTACATCAAAACCGAAACCCTGGCCGTGGCCATCAAACACCAACTCATCCCCGAAGCCGCCTTCCAGCGTAAGGAAAAGGTGGACAGCTTGGACGTGATGCTGGGCGTAAAACGTGAAGTCTAAATAAATTGCAAGCCCGGCCACGAAGCCCTCGCCCACCCGGCGAGGGCTTTGTTTATTTGATTTTGCCGCATCCTAAATCCGAGACGCGCCCTCCGTTTGCCAACCGTCGCCATTCAAGGCATAATCGAGGCTTGCCAATTACACGGTCAGATGAAGGGAGATAGTTTGTGCAAATTGCGTGTCTTGATCTGGAAGGAGTTTTTTTTGGAGAAATCTGGATCAATTTTTCTAAAAACACCGGCATTGAAGAACTAAAACTGACCACCCGCGATGTGCCGGACTACGATGCGCTGATGCGCCGCCGTTTGCGTATTCTCAAAGAAAAACAACTGGGCCTGGCCGATATTCAGGCCGTAATTGCCCAAATGGAACCACTCGAAGGGGCCCTGGATTTTATCACCTGGTTGCGCGAGCGATTCCAGGTGGTCATTTTATCGGACACCTTTTACGAGTTCGCCGCTCCCCTTATGAAAAAACTGGGCTATCCCACGCTTTTGTGTAACTATTTGGTGATAGACGCCAATGGCTTTGTGGCCGATTACAAACTCCGGCAGCCGGATCAGAAACGCAAGTGCGTGCAAGCCTTTCATAGTTTGAATTATCGGGTCATTGCGGCCGGTGATTCGTACAATGATCTGACCATGCTCAACGAGGCCGACGCCGGTATCCTGTTCTGCCCGCCCGACAACGTGGTTGCCGAGTACCCGCAGTATCCGGTCACCCGGAATTACGGTGAGTTGCAAGAGGCCTTTCTGCAAGCCAGGGATGGACATTTGGCGTCCTCATCCCGCCTGCCCCATCCCGGAACTGCCGGAGGAATGGGATAAGGTTTAGATATGGAGAAAAAAGCATGACCAACAGATTTTTACAACAACTCGATACCCGGCCCTTGCTCTGCGATGGGGCTATGGGCACGATGATCCATAGCAAGGGCATTCGTTTTGAGCGATGTTTTGACGAGCTTAATCTCAGCCAACCGGCCCTTATTGCCGATATTCATCGCGCCTACATTGACGCCGGGGCCGACGTGATTGAAACAAACACCTTTGGAGCCAATCGCTTCAAACTGGATGAGTATCGCCTGGCCGATAAAGTTATTGAGATAAATCAGACCGCGGCCCAGTTAGCCCGGCGAGTGGTGGAAGCCTCTTTTAAGGAGGTCTTTGTAGCCGGCTCTATTGGGCCGTTGGGCGCTAGATTAGCCCCCCTGGGGCGGCTGAGCGCGTCCGAAGCCCATGCCGCTTTTCAAGAACAAGCCGCAGCCCTGGTGGCGGGCGGGGTTGATCTGCTGCTTTTTGAAACCTTTGCCGACCTGTTGGAATTGCGTGAAGCCATCGCCGCCGCGCGGGAAGTGTCCGCCGATATTCCCCTTGTGGCCCAGGTTACTTTCACCCAAGACGGCCGCACGCCGCTGGGATACACCCCTCAAAAAGTAGCCGAACAACTGGCCGGCCTGCCTGTTGAAGTGATTGGCCTTAATTGCTCGGTGGGGCCAGCCGATACTTTACGCAGCTTGCAAAACCTGGCCAGGTTTTTGCCCAATGGAACTCGCCTTTCCACCCAGCCCAACGCGGGTTGGCCGGAGCGGGTGGGCGGGCGCATTATGTACCCGGCCCCGCCGGAGTATTTTGGCGACTACGCCCTGGCCTTTATCAAAGCCGGCGCGCGGCTTGTGGGTGGCTGCTGCGGCACCACCCCGGAGCACATCACCCACATGCGAGCCGCCCTGGACAATCCCACCCGGGAAGTGGCCCATCTACTTGTGCCCGGCGACGAAAGCGCCCCGGTACCAACCCAGGATACCGTAGGGGCCACCCGGTTAGCCCGCCAACTGGCGGCGGGTGAATTTGTGATTGGCGTGGAAATGAGCCCCCCCAAAGGCTTTTCAGCCGAACGACTGCTGGCCGGCGCAGCCACCCTGCAAGCCGCCGGCGCTAACGCCATCAACCTGGCCGACAGCCCCCGCTCACGGATGCGCATGAGTCCCTGGGCCATGTGTCACCTGCTGCAAAGCCAACTGGACATGGAAACCGTACTCCATTTCCCCACCCGCGGGCGCAATATCTTGCGCGTGCAGGGCGACCTGCTGGCTGCCCACGCCTTGAATGTCCGCAATATTTTTGTAGTGATGGGCGATCCCACTTCTATCGGCGAGTATCCTGACGCCCTCAACGAGTACGACGTAGTGCCAACCGGCCTGATAAAATTGCTCAAACAGGGCTTCAACCAGGGCTTTGATTACGGCGACGAGCCGATCCTCCAGCCCACCAATTTTCTGGTGGGCTGCGCGGTGAATCTGACCCCCCCCGACCCCGAACGAGAACTAAAAGTGCTGCACCGCAAAATAGAGAGTGGGGCCGACTTTGCCCTCAGCCAGCCGGTTTACGACGTGGCCGCAGCCAAAGCTTTTGTCAACCGCTATGAGGCGGAATACGGCCCCCTAAAGCTACATCTTCTGGCCGGGCTGTTGCCCCTTTACAATGCTCGCCACGCCGAATTTTTACACAACGAAGTGCCGGGCATTAATATCCCCCCAGAAATTCGCCAGCGCATCCGCAGCGCCGGCAGCAACAGCGCCCAAGCCGGGCTGGTCCTGGCCCGCGAACTCATTGCCGAGCTACGCGCCTTTGCGCACGGCATCTATCTTATGCCGCCGTTTGAACGGTTTGATCTGGCGGCTGAATTGATTGAATCGGTAAAACAGGAAACGCCAGCAGCTTGACGCCGCTTCTGATTTGGGTTACTATTCAACAAGCATCACTTATTCCAAACGAAAGGGAACTCTGGTACGATGGGCAGCATTCCTGAAATCGTTTCTTATTTAGAATTTGGCCGCGCCGAACTGCTTCAGTCCGTGGCCGGATTGTCGCACCGCGAAATGACCCAAATTCCTACTTTTGACGATTGGACAGTTAAAGACGTATTAGCCCACATTATCGGCTGGGACCAGTGGACCCTGGAAATTCTGCCCCTTATTTTACAAAACCGGGCCGGTGAAATAGCCGGGATAAACCCCGACGTCCTCAACCAACAAACCGTAAAAATCTGGCGAGACAAACCGTTGTCTGAGGTACTCAGTACCATCCACACCACTCACCGGCAAATTTTAGACATCATTGCCGGATTGGACCACATTGAAATTGACACGCGCCGGGCCAGGGGTGAGCAAACTATCACCATCCGCAGCTACGTTATTGACATTATGGTAGAACACGAACGCCAACACGCCGAACAAATTCACCAGTGGCGTGAGGCGCTGGACAGTTCCATCAATCCTCAAAAAATCAAACAAGCCCTGGCCCAAAATCGGGCCAGAGTGCTGGCCGCCATCGAGGGGTTGAACGAAGATGATTTATTAGACAAAACTGCCGCCGGGACCTGGTCGGTAAAAGACGTGATCGGCCACCTGGCCGATTGGGAGCAGCGGATGCTCAAGGGGGCGCGTCATATTCACAATCCTGAGCTGAAGGCTGTCTCGCCGGTTAGCGCCGGTGAGAATATTTTGGACTGGAATGAGGTGATGGCGGCTAAACAAGCCAAACGTCCCTGGCCGGAAGTGATTGCCGATCTTACCGAAACCCGGCAGGCTTTGCGCGACTTCCTGGCCCAACTGAAACCCAGGGATTGGTCAAAACGCGGCCCTTATCCCTGGCCCCACGCTCAAGGCACGCTGGCCGAACTCATTGGCGATATCGCTGCCCACGATGCGGAACACTTACTTGACCTGGAGGAATGGCACCGCCAAAAAATAAATGAATGAACCGCAAGATAGTGAACAGCGGGCCAACTTGTTCAAGGTCCAGCCAACAATAGCTCAACATACGAGGAGACAACCAATGTTTAAAATCAGCGTTTTGACCCCGGCCTATCTTTTGACCGGCGAAGTAGAGGAAAATACGGCCTTTCTGGGTTGGCTCAACAACAAAGACAAAAACTCGCTTGATCTGCTCAATGTTGAGGGGCTGGTTTTGGATCCCAACGCCGCTATGCCTGCTACCGCCGCCAAACTGATTACGCTGGATAAAAGTCAGGTGGTGGCCATTGACATGGTTAGCCCAGACAGCCAACAGGCCATCAAAGTTTCACAGCGCGCCGTATTAACGGTGCTTTATACAGGCCGATTTATCATCCAGGCCAACCTGCACCCCAGCGGAGAGATGTCCATCAATCGCATTGCCGATGTGTCCAGAAGTGACTTTGTGCCCGCCACCAATGTCCAACTTCACCCCCTCATCCCCACCCGCCAGCTTCCCCGGCAAAACTCGCCCATAATGATCTTCAATTGGCGGCACGTTGATTTTTACCATGCCCAGCCATAAGGGCAAAAATTGACCGCCTCTAAATTGGGCCAAATACAGACTTTTGTTTTTCTGTTGTTGGGGGAAATCAACAAATCCGGGGCAACAACTCGCCGGCAGGCAGATCAATCACCCGCTGCCCACCGATGGCCGTGCGGCCCACCACCACCCCGGGATGCGTTTCAGTAACACGCCCAATGAGAGCAGCCTGTTGTCCCAAAGGATGGTTATGCATGGCCGCCAATACCACTTCGGCGGAGCCGGCCGGAACAATGGCCAGCAACTTGCCTTCATTAGCCACGTGTAAAGGATCAAGGCCCAACATTTCGCAAGCGCCGGCCACGGCAAGTTGAACCGGCACAGCCGTCTCTTCAATCTCCAGGCCAACGTTCGCGTCCCGCGCCAGTTCATTGGCCGCAGCAGCCAAGCCGCCCCGGGTCAAATCCCGCATGGCGTGGAGGTCAGGACAAGCCTTTAACATCTCGGCCGCCAGCCCATTCAACGGCGCAGAGTCGCTAACAATTTGTGTTTCAAATTGCAGGCCCGCCCGCAAACTCATAATGGCAATCCCGTGATCTCCCAGGGGGCCGTTGACCAGCAGCACATCGCCGGGTGTGACCCGGCCGGGAGTAGGATTGATGCCCGGCGGCAAAATACCCACGCCGTTGGTGTTGATGTACAGTCCATCGCCATGACCCCGCTCAACCACTTTGGTATCTCCCGTGACAATCCGCACCCCGGCAATTTGAGCCGCCGCGGCCATTGATTGCACAATCTGGCCTAACGTTTCAAGGGACAAGCCTTCTTCCAGGATAAAACTGGCGGAGAGATAAAGCGGCTGCGCCCCCATCATCGCCAGGTCGTTGACTGTGCCGTGCACGGCCAGGCTGCCAATATCGCCGCCGGGAAAGATGGCCGGGCTGACCACAAAACTATCGGCGCTAAAGGCCAGGCGGCTGCCGTTGGCCAAAATATCCGGCAACTCCAAAACGGCGGCATCACTCAGAGGGACCGGCTGGCCGGCGCCGGCAAAAACGGGAGCAAAAAGATGTTCGATGAGTTCGTTCATCATTTGCCCGCCGCTGCCGTGGCCCATAACAATTTGGGGATAACGCCGCAAAGGAAGGGGACAGACAAAATTGGTGAGGTTAATGGTAGTCATTGTCTTTAATCTTGGATACGTCCGTATTTGTAATAAGCCGCACACGCGCCTTCACTTGAAACCATGGTGGCCCCCAGAGGAGTCAAGGGGGTGCATTGTTTGCCAAAAGCCGGGCATTGATCGGGTTTTAAAAGCCCCTGCAAAACTTCCCCGCTGCGGCAAATGTCTGATTCAATGGATTGCATTGCGCCTACATCGGGGAAGCGACGCTCGGCGTCAAATTTAACGTATTTTTCCCGCAGGCGATAACCGCTTTGCGGAATCACGCCGATGCCCCGCCAGGCCCGGTCGCAAGCTTCAAACACCTCATTGATCACTTTTTGAGCGGCCAGGTTCCCCTGATTGGGGGCAGTGCGGGCGTAGGCATTTTCAACCTCATAAGCGCCCGCTTCCAGTTGTTTGACCACGTTCAAAATGCCATAGGCCAGGTCTAATGGCTCAAACCCGGTGACCACAATAGGGATGCGATATTTTTCCGCCAGGGGCCGGTATTCGCCCACGCCCATGATAGTGCAGACGTGTCCGGCGGCCAGGAAGCCGTTGACCCGCGTTTCCGGCGCTTCCATAATTGCGGTGATGGCCGGAGGCACCGTAACGTGGCTGACCAGCACGCAAAAGTTGTCCAGGCCCTCGCGGGCGGCCTGCTGCACGGCCATGCCGTTGGCCGGGGCAGTAGTTTCAAAACCAACAGCAAAAAAGACCACGGTTTTGTAGGGGTTTTCGCGGGCAATTTTTAAGGCATCCAGGGGGGAATAAACAATGCGCACATCGCCGCCCTGGCTTTTGACGCTGAAAAGGTCGTTGGCCTGGGTGCCGGTTTTGGCGTAAACAAAGGTGCCCGGCACGCGCAGCATGTCGCCGTAGCTGGTAAAGATAACGTCTGGGCGGGCGGCCAGAACCAGAGCTTTGTCAATGAGTTCCAATGGGGTAACGCACACCGGGCAGCCCGGCCCGTGAACCAATTCAATCTGTTCCGGCAGCAATTGATCCAGGCCGTGGCGGATAATGCTGTGCGTCTGCCCCCCGCACACTTCCATCAACGTCCAGGGTCGGGTGACCGTCCGCTTGATTTCGGCCAACACGTTCCGCACCACCGGCGCGTCGCGATATTCATCAAGATACTTCATCAATAATGATCCTCTTGAAAATTCTACTTAACTCATAGTGCGTATTTCGTATTGCTTAAAAACTATACTCAGCACGGGCATAAAAGAACATTTTTTACTCTGGTAGAATTGTTACTTTATGCCCGTGGCAAGTATATACGAAATACATGTTTCTATCCGGGTCCCAAATACCAAGGGCCATCCCAACACTATTTAACCTATGTTGTCTCCCCCAGTTCCTCAGCCAGTTCGCCCATTTGGGCCAGCAGGGCCAGGGTTTGTTGGGCTTCTTCTTCGTCAATGCGACTGATGGCAAAACCAACGTGAACCAGCACGTAATCGCCCACCTGAGCGTCCGGCTCCAACGAAAGGCAGACCTCTTTGCCCACGCCGCCAAAGTCTACACGGGCCATGGGTAGGTCGCTGGCGGCATCGGTCCAGATTTTGGTGATTTGCCCGGGAATTCCTAAGCACATAGTTTACTCCATATCAGGGTATAAAATTAGTTCAGGCCCTGGATGCTCCTTAACCTATCATCCGGTCGGTCATTATTTATATAATTGCCGGATATTATACCATAAATCCGGCTGAAGTCGTGGCTCTCTTACTGACCTGAATAAGTTGTCCACCTACCATCTGTCCCAACCAATTTCATCAAACCATAAACCTGCTTGCAGATGATGCTCTATTGCCCGGCGTACAAAAGGAATCGTGTTATTGGGAAGTTTGGTAAACCGGCCCCAAATCAAATCGTCACATTCGCTGCGCGGATATGGCTCCCCTGTCCAGTGGCTTGCGCTTAAGAAAAAGTCAATGCCTTCGCCAGTAAGGGAATGGTAGTGAGTGACGCCAATGACCTTTAAAGAAGCAAGCTCGATCTCCACCCCTATTTCCTCCCGACATTCACGGATAGCGGCTTGCCTGATGGACTCGCCCCCTTCCAGATGGCCCCCCACCGGACCATAATTCCCGTCTTCAAATCCGGTGTTGGAACGTCTGGCCAAAAGAAAAGTATCAGAACGTACCAAAAAAACGTGCGCCACCACTGATAGTTTTGCTCTTTTCATCCTATCTCCTGGGTACATAGGTAGGAGAACTTACGATTCATCCCTCAACCGCGCCGCTGACACGGCGGCCTGGCCATAAGCCAAGCCGCCATCATTAGCGGGAACAGTGTGGTGCAATAATACCTCAAAATCGGCCTGCTGGAGCAGGGGCACGGCCATTTCCAGGAGAAGCCGATTCTGCCAGACTCCGCCGGAAAGCGCAACCTGGTTCACTAGCCTTTTTTCAGCCTCAGTATAGTCGCGAACAGCTTTAGCCGCAGTCACGGCCAGTTCGGCTATGGTTTGGTGAAATCGCCGGGCAATGTTGGGCACAAGCACGCCGTTTTGCCGGTCTTCAATAATTTGAGCAAAAAGTGATCCCAAACGGATCTGACCGTCGGCCAGGGTAAAGGTATAAGCCGGGCCGGTAAAATCACTGTTGAGCGCGGCCTCTTCCAAGGCAATCGCGGCCTGGGCTTCATGGGTAGCTTCCCAACACAATCCCAACAGGGCGCTGACCGCGTCAAACAGACGGCCCATGCTACTGGTGAAGGGCGTGTGCAAGCCCTGCGCCAACATTGCTTCCAGGGTAGACCACTCCCACTCCGGCACAGCAGGGAAAAACAAGGACACGTCCAGGTCAGGCAATAAGGTCCGCAAGTAGGCCCAGGCAATGCGGTAGGGCCGCCGGGTGGCGGCATCGCCGCCGGGCAGAGGCAGGTATTCCAGATGATAAAAACGCCGAAAGTTGCGCAGATCGGCCAGCAACACCTCGCTGCCCCAAATGTGGCCGTCAAGGCCGTAGCCGGTGCCGTCAAAGCAGAGGCCGATGGCCGGGCCGGCGCAATCATTTTCGGCCAAACAGGCGGCCAGGTGAGCGTGGTGATGCTGCACTTCCAGCAAGGGTAATCCTTCATCTTTGGCGCGCCGGCGGGCGTAACGACTGCTGGCGTAATCCGGGTGCAGGTCGCATACTATGGCCTGCGGTTGAATGTGGAAAAACTGTTCAAAGTCGGCAATGGCCCGGACATATTCCTCCCGCGCTTTGAGGCTTTCCAAATCGCCGATGTGTTGGGTCAAAAAGACCTGGCGCTCAACAGCAAGGGCGGGCACATTCTTCAAATCAGCCCCCGCTGCCAACAAAGGTACCTCCAAAATAACAGCTTTGGGTAACAAAACGGGCAACGGAGCCAAACCCCGGCTGCGGCGAAGAGGCTGAATGAGCGTTTGGTGATTAAGAGAGGCGATAAACATCACGCTATCGTCGCAACGACGGGCAATAGGCCGGTTGTGAAAAAGAAAGCCATCACAATAGGAACTAAGGCCCTCGTTGGCCTCAACGTTATCGATACAAAGGGGTTCGCCCTGGCGGTTGCCGCTGGTCATCACCAGCGGCGCAGCGGCGGCTTGCAGCAGCAAGTGATGCAGCGGCGTATAGGGCAGCATCACGCCAATGTAGCCGTTCTGAGGCGCAATTTCCGGGGCTAGTTGTTTGGCGGCGGAGTCCGTCCGTTTGCGAAGCAGCACAATCGGCGCTTCCGGGGCCGCCAGTAGAGCCTGCTCCGCCGGGCCGGCGTGGCAATAATCGGTCACTTCAGCCAGGCTACGCATCATCACGGCCAGGGGTTTGGCAGGCCGGTGCTTGTTTGTCCGCAATCGGCCAACGGCTAAACTATTATCGGCGCGACAGGTCAGGTGAAAACCGCCCAATCCCTTCAGGGCGACCACGCCATTATTTTCCATACAAGAGACGGCGGCCTTCACGGCTGCATCACCGAGGGGAGTATCCACGGTCAAGGCGGGCGTTTGGTTAACCTGGGTATACCACACCACCGGCCCGCATTCCGGACAGGCAACGGGTTGGGCGTGGAAGCGACGGTCGGCCGGGTTTTGGTACTCGCGGGCGCAATTGGGACAAAGAGGAAAAGCGGCCATCGTGGTAAAGGGCCGGTCGTAGGGCAGGTTGGTGATAATGGTGAAACGCGGGCCGCAGTGAGTGCAGTTGGTAAAGGCATAGCGGTAACGCCGGTCCGCCGGGTCAAACAGTTCACGGCGACATTCATTGCAGGTAGCCACATCTGGCGAAACCAGGGTGCGGCCGCTCCGGCTTTGGCTGGGACGAATCTCTAAACCGGGACGTTGTTCAATGATGACGGGCAGGGGGGTTGTTTCTAATTCCAAAATCCGGGCCAGGGGCGGGGCATCTTGCTGCAAACGGCTTACAAAACGGTCCAGCTTTGCGGCCGGCCCCTGCACCTCCATTTCTACGCCGATGGAGGTATTGCGCACCCAGCCGCTCACGTCTAACTGTTGAGCCAGGTTATGCAAAAAGGGCCGAAACCCCACGCCCTGCACCACGCCGCTGACCTGCAACCGCCGGCGGGCCATCGTATCGGGGAACTGAGTTAAGTTATTTTTATTTAAATCCGGTGACCGTAGTTGGATGGTGGAATCAAGTTTTGGCATGTAATTCAATAAAAGTGCCTGTGTTGGAGTAAAAGTCTATGGTTCAATTTTATCCCAGGCCTGCACAACCATTCGGAAAATGTCGGATTCGGTGATGATGCCAACCACCTTGTGGCCCTCTATCACCGGCAGGGCGCTAATCTTTTTCTCCAACATCAATTGAGCGGCCTCGGCGATGGTTGCATCCACGGCGATAGTAATTGGCTGGTGGGTCATTACGTCTTTTACCTTTAATTTGGAAATGAGGTAATTCATTTCCCAGATATTCAGGGATGAGGCTTCTGAAGGTTCGGCCCCCCGAATATCACTTCGGGCCACAATGCCCACCAGATGATCATTTTTTACTACCGGCAAACGTCGAATCTTACTGTCGGCCATCAGACGATGCGCCTCGGTCATTTTCATATCCGGGGCTACGGCAACAACCTCACGAGTCATCCAATCTTTAACTAACTCTTGCTTCATTTTTACAGACCTCCCTAAACGCTAATGAATCTTACCTTTTTTGGCTGAATAATACAAGTAGCAGTTAATTCTCAGGCCAGGCTATATTTTGCATTTCTGAGCACTAATGACAAAGGACGAACGACGAAGGACGAAAGATCAAGTTGGTCGTTGGTCGTTGGTCGTTCGTCCATTGCCGGCGTTACAAAATCGTTGAGACTGACCGGCGAATAATAACCAGTAACAACCTTATCATTTAGGCGACTCGCTCAACCGGGTCAATCTTTGCAAATATGGCTGTAGGGCGGGGAAGAGAGGGCGATAGACATCTTGGTACAATTGGGTATAAAAATCAAAACGGGCCGGCACCGGGACAATGGGCGTGGGGTTGACAGCCGTCATCGCCCTGGCCGCCGAGGGGATGTCGTCAAACAGCCCTACTCCCCAGGCGGCCTGAATAGCGGCCCCCAGCGACGAAGCATCAGGCGTTTGGGCCAGATAAAGAGATTTGCCGGTGATGTCGGCGATAATTTGACACCATAAAGGGCTGTTGCTGCCGCCGCCCATCACAATTATTTTTGCCATGTCTGTGGTCAGGGCCTGTTGCATCCCCTGCCAGTGCAACCGTAACTCAAAGCCAATGCCCTCCAAAATGGCCCGGTAGAGATGGGCCAGGGTATGGAAACCGCGCCAACCAACTACAATGCCGCTGGCCAGCGCATCCCAATAGGGATTCATTACGCTGTTCCAGTAGGGGACCAGCAGCAAGCCGTCTGCACCCGGGGCAATTGTTTGGGCGGCTTGCTCAAACATAACTTCAGCCGGAACGTCCGCGCCGGAAAACCGGTCTCGCCCCACAATCTTTTCCACAAACCAGGAGATGGTGTAAGCTCCTCCCAAAAGAGCCGTTTCCAGCATGTAAGAGTCGGGCATCCCCCCGTACATGATCCGGTGGGTCATATCAATTTGATATATTTCGGCATAAGCGCCCGAAATCACCGACGTCCCCAAAATCAGGTAAGCCTGGCCCGCGCCGGTAACATTGGCCCCCAGGCCCGCAGCCTGACCATCGCCTACGCCGGCAACCACGGGCAGGCCGGCCGGCAGGCCGGTCAATCCGGCGGCTTCCGGCGTGACCTGGCCCAGGATAGTTCCTGGTGGGAAAGCCTCCGGCAAATGGTTGGCCGTGATACCCAAATAAGCCATAATTTCGTTTGACCAGCGGTGCTGCGGCATATCAAACAAACCCATCGGGTCGGCGCAGCCCCAGCCGGTGCGGTAAAGGCCGGTCAACCGATGGTGCAAAAATCCGGCCACGTCCAAAAATTTGGCGGTGCGTTGGAACACATCCGGCTCGTTTTGTTTGAGCCAGACGATTTTGGGCAAGGAAAGATTTCCGGTAAGGGGCTTACCCGTCTGCTGATGATAATTTTCCAACCCCAACTGCCGGCCGATTTCCGGCAGCAAGGGGCCACTGCGCTCATCCATCCAGATAATGGCTTGGCGCAGGGGCCGGCCCTGGGCGTCAACCGGCACAAAGGTTTCGCGCTGGGGTGAAATGCACAGCCCGGCCAACCGCTTTTGGTCAATTTTAGACGTGACCTGTTGCAGGGCCTCCAGGCAAGCCGTCCACCAGGTTTCGGCGGATTGTTCATGCCACAGAGGGCGGGGATGTTCCAAAGGAATGGGGCCACGCCCCTGGGCTATCACTTTGCCGGCAGTATCCCAAACAATGGCTTTGCAAGAGGTGGTGCTGCTGTCTAAACCAATGACGAGGTCCCTGGAAACAGTCATGCAAAAAATGCTCCTTCACCAAGTTAACGCGCCCTCGTGGTGAGCACATTCACGCTTTGCGCCGCCAGAGTCAACTGCACCGGATTTTTAGCCACCGGGTAGGTTTCGATAAAACGCAGCGTTGCGGTGGCATCCGATTGAATGTGAGTATAAGCACCGTCAGGGAGGCCAACAAGAGTGATGGTTTGTGGTTTATCGTAATCGTTGATCAGGTGAATTATAAAATGGGAGGGGGCTTTGACCGCCAAGGCGTAAACATGATCCAAGTTGGGCGAAGTTTCGACCACCTGCGATCCTTCAGGGATCTGTTCTTTGAATTGACGTAAAAGGTCAAAAATGGGATAAGGCTTGAGGCCGTCGTTGAGTTGGTAATCGTAACCGGCCATTTGCCAGTACAGCAACACGTTAACCCGGGCCAGTTTGAG
>JAFGDY010000018.1 GCA_016931895.1 Anaerolineae bacterium | reverse complement strand
TCTATGGGGTTGTCTCGTTTATCTCTGCTGATGTCGCTCCTTTAGGTATATGAATTTTGACCAAATTTGGATCTACTGAGTCTGTTTATGGAGATATTGACTTGCCCCAGGTTAATGTTTATCGTCGGGCTGAGAACATGCCGCCTTGCGACGTGGTGCTGGTGGCCTTAAAAACCACCCAAAATCACCTGCTGCCGGAATTGCTGCCGCCGGTGGTCAAAACAGATAGCCTGGTAGTGATGCTGCAAAACGGCCTGGGCGGGGAAGAGGCCGCGGCAGCCATTGTTGGCCCGGGGCGTATTTTTGGGGGGTTATGTTTTGTGTGTTCCAATAAGGTGGGGCCGGGGCACGTTTGCCATCTTGATTACGGCCAGATTACTCTGGCCCAATACACCGCCAACCAAACCCCGGCCGGCCTGACCAAACCGCTGCGTTGCCTGGGCGCCGATTTTGAACAAGCGGGCGTGGCCATTGTGCTGGCCGAGGATTTGCTGGTCGCCCGCTGGAAAAAACTGGTCTGGAATATCCCCTTCAACGGCCTCTCGGTGGTGCTTAACGCCCAAACCAACGAGATGGTGGACCACAAACAGACCCGCGCCCTGGCCGTTACCCTGATGCAAGAGGTGCTGGCCGCAGCCGAGGTTGTGCATCGGCGGCACATTCCGCCCGCTTTTATCCAGGAAATGATAGATGCCACCATGCGCATGCGGCACTACCACACCAGCATGAAACTGGATTACGATGCCGGCCGTCCTCTGGAAGTGGAAGCCATTTTTGGGGTTCCGTTCACCCTGGCGCAACAGGCCGGGCTGGCCATGCCTTGTTTGGAAATGCTGTACCGGCAGTTAAAGTTTTTGGACGGCAGGGGATAACCCCTGTTTTTTCAGGGGGATCATAATTTGACCAGCCGGGCCAGGCGATTATAATGATAATAGTCAGTCAAAGTCAAACAATGGGTGGAGGAAAAATAAATGAAGAGCGTAAATATTCGTGAGGATATTGCCCAAAGAGTGGCCTTTTTGGCCAGCAGGCGGCGGATGACCCTGGAATCACTCATTAACAAAATCCTGGAGCAGTATATTGTCAACCAGGCGCAAGAGCAAAGCGGCACCGATTTTTTGCTCTCCATCGCGGGCATGTTCGATTCTGGGCCAAACGATACTTCCGAAAATGTGCGGGTCGTTGTAGCCGACGCCATTATCCAGAAACACCACGGCACTATGCATGAAGGCGCTCGTAGATAGCAGCTTTTTGTATGCCACTATTGACCGGGGCGACAAGAATCACATTCAGGTGGTCGGCCTGCTGGCCAATTTAACGGACGATCTTTTTTTGCCAACCACCGTGCTGGAAGAAGTGACCTACTTGCTCCAGGCTCGTTTGGGGCACGTGCAGGTGCGTTACTTTGTCCATCAACTCCAAGACAGCCCCATCCAAATCGAGGTCATCAGCAAAAGTGACCTGACCCGGATCTATGAACTTGTGGACCAATACGCCGACCTCAAGCTGGATTTTGTAGACGCCTCGCTGGTGGCTGTAGCCGAACGGCTTAAAATTCACCGTATCTTGACCATTGCTCCCCGTAATTTCCGTTCCATTCAACCAAACCACTGCGATTGTTTTGAGATTTTGCCATAAAAAATCTTATTCTGAAGCACCGGCCTGGGGCAGGCGCAACAAATCTTTCAAGGCCCGGTCTCTCAAATTGCCTCCCGTGTCCAGGTCAACTACCCGTTGATACTCCTGCCGGGCCAGGTAAGGTTGGCCCCTGGCCTCCAGGAGACGGGCCAGGTGGTAATGGGCGCTGCTCAGGCCGGGGTCCAGGGCCAGGGCTTGCCGCAAGGCCTCTTCTCCGCCATCTGCCGTTTCGGTTAAAAATTGCATCCAGCCTAACAGGTCGTATATCTCGGCATGCCCGGCATGCTGGGAGTTGGTTTCAATCATCTCCTCGGCCAGTGGTATCCCCGCTTCACGCATGGCATAATTTTGCCCGGCGTAAAATTTGAGTAAAAGCAGTTGAAAGGGAAAATCATCTTCCGCAACTTCAACGGCGGCCAGGTGCCACAGTTCAGCCGCCAACAGATCGCCCTGGGCGGCTTTGGTAGAGGCCATTTCCACATACAAGGCCGGATTTTGCGGGTCTAATTGGAGAGCCTGCTTAAATGATGCCTCCGCTGCTTGCAGCGCCCCTTGCTGGCGGAGGTAGAGACCCTCAAAATAGGACGGCAGCGCCAAATCGGCGTCAGCCTGGCGAGCCTGGTCAAACAGGTCCAGCGCCGGGCGCCCGGCCTGGGCCGAGGCATACCCCAAAAAAGCCAGGGTTTCAGCCCGGTCTGTAGCCGAAAGGGAAGGACCGGTTTGGGCCAGGGCGACGTTCAGGGCATGAATGGCTAAAGGCCACTGTTCTATTTGGGCCAAAGCGATCCCGCCGGCCTGGGCCACCTCTGCCTGAGGCGAGGCGTTGGTGAAGGGGGCCAGGGTTTTTAAAAGGTAATCCCGTTGGGCCAGCAGGGCAGGGGGGGCATTGGCGGGAATAGTGTGTAGATAATTGAGCGCGGCCGGCCGGTCAAGCGGCGCGGCCAAAGCGGCCAGATACCAGGCTGCGGCCGGGTCAAAAACGCGGGCTTGTTGTTCAGAAAAAGCGGCTTGAGCCGCCTCAAGGTTGTATAGTTGGAGATAAGTCCGGCCCAGGCCGGTAAAAACGCCGGGTTGTTTTGGGGCCAGGCCGGCGGCCTGCTGCCACCAACGGTGAGCCTCGGTAAAACGGCCTTGCCGGAGGAGGGCTTCGGCCAGGCCGGCCATGGCCTGGGTATTGTCCAGGTCCCGGGCCAGGGCGCGGTTAAAGGCGTCTTCGGCCAGCAACCAGCGGCGCTGGATCAAATAAAGCCGGCCCAACTGAAGCAGAGGGGTGGGAGCTTCCGGGTGAACCTGGGCGGCTTGTTCCAGAACGGCCGCGGCTTCGGTGTAACGCTGCTCGGCCAGCAGGGGCTGCGCCCTGGCCGTAAAAGCGGAAAGCGGTTCCCGCGCTGCCTGTGGCGTTAAGGTGCAGGCAGCGACCAGGAGCAGGGAGGCCAATAAAATCACCACAACAAAATGACGCATAACAGGTTCGGATTATTGGTACCGGCTTAACTCATCAACCATGCCCTCAATCACCTTGAATCCGCCTCGCCAAAATTCGGGGTCGGCCATGTTGATCCCGGCTTCGCTTAAAATGTGGTTGGGGCTGGCCGAACCGCCATAGGCCAGGATTTTGAGCAGTTTGGGCGTAAAGCCAGGCCCTTCTTGTTTGTATTGTTGGTACAGCGATAAAGACAGCAATTGCCCAAAACTGTAGGCGTAACAGTAAAACGGGGTGTGGTAGATGTGGGGAATACAAATCCACTCGTGTTGGAAATCGTCGCTAACTTCTATGGAGTCGCCAAATTGTTGGGCCAGGTTGGCCAGGTAGTGTTGGTTTAGTTTGGCCGGAGTTTGGCCGGCGGCGACCATCTGGTGGGCGTCGCGCTCAAAAATAACAAAATAAGCCTGGCGTAAGATGGTGGCGTAGGCGTCGTCAATGGCCTCGGCCAGGATGTCGCGCCGTACCTCGGGGTCGTTTTCTTCGGCCAGGAGACGGTCGGTGAGCAGCATTTCCGCAAACACCGAGGCTGTTTCGGCCATAGGTAAGGCGGAGTGGAACGTAAGCGCAGAGTGGTCGGCGGCCAGCAGGGCGTGAATGGCGTGGCCCAATTCGTGGGCCAGGGTAGCCACCTCGCGCGGCTCGCCGGTGTAGTTGGCCAGAACAAAGGGCGTCATTCCCGGCAAAATGCTGGCGCAGAAGGCCCCGCCGCGTTTGCCGGGACGAATTTCGGCGTCAATGTGGCTCTCGTCAAATACCCGTTTGGCCAGGGCAGCCACCGGGGCAGAGAATTTATTGAGACTATCCAGCGCCATTTCTACGGCCTCGCTATAGGCAATCTTTTTATCGGACTTTTGGTTAAGCGGGGCGTATAGATCGTACCGGCGCAGTTTGGGCAGGTTGAGCCAACCGGCTTTGAGTTTGAAATAGCGGTGGAAAACGGGCGCTTGCTCGGCGCAGACCTCCAGTAAGGTGTCTACCACCTGATCGGGAATATCATTGTCCAGATTGCGGGCGGCAATGGGCGCGGCAAACCGGCGCAGTTTAAGATTTTCGGTGGCTCCATCGCGCACCCGGTGCATATAAATTTGAGCCAACACCGAGGCTTCCTGGCCGTAAACACGGAACAGTTCCCGGTAGGCGGCGGCGCGTATTTCCGGCGACGGATTGCGCACGTAAACGGCCAATTCATCGCGGGTCAACTGTTTTTTCTGGCCTTCCACTTCTAAGTTGAAGACAAATTTATTGGTGATCATATCGTACAGGGTTACAACAGCCTCGATGCCGTTGATGTCTTTGAGGTTGATGATCTTTTCCTCCGGCTCGGTCAGGTGTGCGCTTTAAAAAGGCGTTCCTTTTCCAGGTAATACCGCGGGTCGTCCGCGGAAGCCAGCAGGCGGGCGGCGTTTTGCTCGTCAAGCTCTTTCCACCACAAATTAAAAAAGAGGGTCCGGTTTTGCGCTTCGGCCAGCAATTCGTCCATGCGGCCCATAAAGGCCAGGGCGTCCTGGTTTTGGGTGTCTTCGGCAAACCAGAGCGGGCCATAACTGCCCAACCGGGAAGCGATTTGGGCAATTGTTTCCAGGTGAGCCAGGGCCTTGGCAAAATCTTGGCCGGTTATATCGGGCGAGAGAACAGGGCGCATGGCTTCGAGGGCGGCGGTGGTTGTTTCTAACTCTTCAACAAGCCGGTCAACTTCGGCTCCGGCGGGGGCGGGCAAAATTGCCGCTAAAGACCAACGGGTTTGGGGGTAAGGCATTGAATAATCCTTTCTTTTTGTATAAATATGCCGGCTCATGTCATTTCGAGGCCGTAGGCCGAGAAATCTCCTGCGGATGGCACTCTGACTCATGTCATTTCGAGGCCGCAGGCCGAGAAATCTCCTTCGGATGGCACGGCTTTGAGAAGATTTCTCCCTTCGGTCGAAATGACATGCCGGCTTCGAGGCCGCAGGCAGTTACATTACACCCGAAACGACAGGTGCGGTTAATCATACCATCCTTCGCTTAAATCCTGCCATTTGGGATTACGAGATTCAATCAAAGCGACTTTTTTGCTCCTACGCCATTTTTTGATTTCTTTTTCGCGGCTGAAGGCGGTTTTAACATCGCCGGTTTCTTCAAAATAAACCAGGCGGGTGATGTTATACTTTTTGGTAAATCCCTCAATAAGCTTGTTTTTGTGCTCGTAAACGCGCCGGCAGAGATTATCGGTCATCCCCACATAAAGCGTTCCCATAAAACTGGTCATGATGTAAACGTAGTATTGTTTCATTTTTACGGAGTGACTCATTTTGGCTCATGTCATTGGCGCAAGCATGTCATTTCGAGGCCATAGGCCGAGAAATCTCCTTTGGATGACGCGGCGTTAAGGGGATTTCTCGCTGCGCTCGAAATGACATGACGGCTTCGAGGCCACAGGCCGAGAAATCTTCTTTGGAGGACAACACCTTAATGACACTGGCTATGACAGCGCCTTTTCCACAATGGCCGCCGCTTCGGGCAGGCCAATCGAGATAAAGATGTCCCGGCTTCGTTCCAGAACCGGCCGGGCTTCGTCGGGCCGGCCCTGGTTGAGCAGCCAGCCCCCCTGATAATACAAACCGCGCGCCAGGCTATAACGGTCGCCAATAGCTTCGTATAGTGAGATTTCTTCCCCAAAAACCCTCACAGATTCATCCAAATAAGGAACCATGGCTAATAGCACGTTGGCTTCGCCCAATTTCGCGCCCACCTGCCGGAACAGGGCCAGGGCGGCGGCGTAGGATGCCAGGGCCGCGTCGTTTTCGTAGCGCCATTTATGCCATTGGCCGCGCCAGAAATGGGCGTCGGCCTGCAAGGGCGGGGCGCAAGCCAATTCCGGGCTGTCCACAATCTCCAGCAGGGCGGACCAGAGCGGCCATTCCAGGCGCAAGTAGGCGGCGTGAACCTGCTTTGACCACTCTTCCGGCGCGGCCTCGTCGCCGGCCATCAGGCGGTGGTAAAGGGTTTCAAGCCGGCCGTTGGGCCGGGCGGCAAAACAGGCGGCGGCGCGGCGGTGAAAGTTGGCCTGGGCCTGGGGCTGGTTATTGGCCAGGTGGGCGTTTTGCACCCGGCGCAGCAAATTGTGGCAGGCGTAGCCCGGCCCCAGCCGGGCCGGGGCCACAAAGCTGTAGCGGCGCAGCCGCTCGTACTCGTCGTCGCTCAAGCGGCCGGCGTCGGGGGGCAGGGCTTCGGCCAAAATCTCCCGGTCAAAACGGCGCAGCAGGGCGGCCCAGCGCACCGCGCTTTTGAGGGGGTCAACCAGGCGGTCCAGGATGCGTCCGGCCAGCCAGTCAACGGCTGTTTCCTGCCCGGCCAGGCGGGGGATGTTGGCGGCGGCGGGCAGGGGTTGGCCGCTGCGGCGGGCTTCGTCCCACAGGTTAGCGGCCATTTCGGTGAGCAGGGGGTGGCCCAGGGCCAGGCGGTCAAACACGGCGGCGCGCCAGGCGGGGTCATCCACGCCCAGTTTTTGCAGCAGCTCGTCGCTGTGGGGGCGGTCAAATTCCGGCAATTCTTCCTGCCGCCGGTCGCGTTGGTTGAGGCCGGTTAAAGGCCGGCGGCTGCCCACAATCACCCGCAGGCCGGGCAGGCGGCCGGCGGCGGCGGATAACCAGGCCCAGAGCCAGCCTTCGTACTCTTTGTCGCTGCCTTCGGCCATGAGTTCGTAGGTGTCCATAAAGAGGGCCAGGGGTTGGTTGGCGTAAACAGAGGCGGCGGCGTTTAACAAAGCGGCGGCGGCGGCGGCGCGGGCCTGGGCGTTGGCCTGGCGCAGGGCCTGGCTGTGGGCCGGGCCGGCGTCAATGGTGATGGGGCTGGCCTCAATCCGGCCCCGGCGCTCGGCCTGCTGCTGGATTTGAATTTGCACCACCCGCTGCGCGGCCTGGTATTGCTCCCAGGCGCTTTGGCGCGGGCCGCAGTAAGCCGGGTGCTGGCTTAAATGCCATTGTTCGGCCAGGGCATCCAGCAGGGCCAGCCAATCGGCGCGAAAGGCGAAGCCCCGGCTGCCTTCAAAGTCCAAAATGGCCCAGGGCCAGGCGGAGGGCTTGCAGCGGGTTTCAATTAAAAAGTCAATGAGGGTGCTTTTGCCGTTGCCGCTCAGTCCGTCAAAGGCCAGGGTCCAGGTCCCGTCGCCGGGCCAGAGGGCGTCAAAGGCGGCCAGGGCGCTTTGGCGGTTGGTAAAGTGGCGCAGGCGAAAGGGCAGGTCATCAGGTAAGGTTGATGGGGCTGTCATTGATTTGTCCCTTGTCGGTGGCCTGCTGCTCAATGTGGGCGGCGGCATCGGCCGGGGCGGAGATGCCGGACTTTGTGATTTTTCCGGCTTCGCCGGCTTTTTGCGTAATGACCGGGCCGGCCGGAGCAGGGGCCGTTGAAACGCCGGCCGGGGGGCGGGCCAGGTCGGCTTCCAGCACCGGCGTTTTAACCTTGGCCCCGGTTACGCGGAAACCGGCCCGGTAAACCAACCAGGCCACACCGGCAATCAGGATAATCAACAACGCTACAACCATAATTATAATGAGAGTAAAACTCATAGGTCGCCTCCGGCAGTTGGTGGGGAGATTTTTGTCCATTATAACACAGGGGAGGGGGAAATCAAAGCTTAATTTCAATTTTATGTCATTTCAAGGCCGCCTGGTTTGTGTCATTTCGAGGCCGCAGGCCGAGAAATCTCTTTCAAATAACGCGGCGTTAAGGAGATTTCTCGCTGCGCTCGAAATGACATGAGGCAGGCATGTCATTTCAATGACATGAGGCAGACATGTCATTTCGAGGCCATAGGCCGAGAAATCTCTTTCATATAACGCGGTGTTAAGGAGATTTCTCGCTGCGCTCGAAATGATATGAGGGGGGGCTATAGAATAAGCTCTTCTATGGCCACGGCCACGCCATCTTTTTCCACCGGCGGGGCTACCCAATCGGCCAATTTTTTTAATTCTTCGGGGGCATTGCCCATGGCCACGCTAAAGCCGGCCACTTCAAAAACAGGGAGGTCATTAAAGGAGTCGCCTATTGCCATGACCTGGTTGAGACAGAGGCCCAGATAATCGGCTACACTACGCAGGCTGTCGCCTTTGGAAACTGAACGAGAAATGGCGTTGACAAAATAGATGTTATTGCTGGGGTCCAGGCTCCACGACATTTTGCACAATTTTTCCATCTCCTGCGAAACCAGCCGCGCTCGCTGCTCTTCTTGGGGCGTGGAAGCCAGGAGTTGCCCTTTGACAATTTTAATACGCCCCACCAGGCTCATCAAATCTGTTACCAGGGGGGTAATTTGTAATTTTTCACACTGGTGCGCGGCCAGATGGCCGTTACGTTCAATAAAGTAAAAATCGTGGGCGTAGATTTCCAGGAATAGATCATTTTCACGGGCCAGTTCTATCAAATGTTGGCCGGCGTGCGGCGGCAACGATTGCAAAAAAATAATATCGTTGCTGGGCCAATCAACCACCGCCGCGCCGTCAAAAAAGATGTGCACTTTATCCAGGCCAAGATGTTTTAAGAGATGGTAACAGGCTTCACTGGCCCGGCCTGTGCCCAAGACTACCGTCACCCCTTTGGCTTTTGCCCGGGCAATCGCCTTGACCACGCGAGGACTGGGATAAACTCCCGGGCCAATCAAAGTTCCATCCACATCGAGCACAAGAAGCTTGTAAGCGGGCATCTTATAATTCATCTCAAAAAACTTCGTATAGCCTATTGACGGTCTCCTCCTTCTGCTCACCACCAATCACAAAAGTAGCTGTTCAGGCCATGTCATTCTGAGCGAAGAATCTCCATACAGGATACCAAAAACAAAGCAAAGCAGGGCCGCATGGAGATTCTTCGGCCTTATGGCTTCAGAATGACATGGCCAGGTAAATAGCCGCTCTCCAAAAATCCGCTATTTTTTCTTACCGAAATGTCCCGGTTTTCATTTCTCATAAGATACCTTATGCGAAATGAAAACCCGATTCAGCTTTTTTCTACCCTCCCCCATCTTAACGAAGGTTCAAAAAAACTATAATAGGACTTTTGGCCCAAAGGTTTTTTGGCGCGGCAATCACTCTAACAAGGCCACTCTATTTTCATCTCTGCTTAAGCCAAACCGGGCAAACTATGATAAAATAGTAACTCTGAACATCCTTATGCTCTGGCTACCAACCCAACAAAACCGCAAAGCTATAGCCCGGTTCAAACGCCTGCGGCGACGACAACGCCTGGTCCGGCTATTATTGTTTCTGTTTGTCTTTTTTGGCCTAACCGCCGCCGCGCCGCCTTCCAGCCACGCCCTGCTGGCGCAAGTTGACGAAATTACGGCCCGTGACCAATTTGATTTTGTTGATTGGGAATCAACCGTCGTGATTGGTGAGATTGGTCGCCGTTTGACCCCCGCTCCTTTGAGAACGGAGAGCGAACAGCGCGCCCTGGTTCAACGTTTTTTGGATCAAGAACAACGCCTCCGCGAGTTAGAGTACGAATTGAACCGTATTTACGCGGCTAATAATAACTCCAATCCGCTTGCCGCAGCCATTGAGCAAGAATTAACCGATCTCAAATCGGCCCAGGCCAGCATCACGCCCCAAGTTGAAATGATCCTGGCTCAACAGGTCGAAATTATACTACGCGAAGAAGGTTTTGCCGTGTTTCCTCCGGTAGCGTTTCGTTTTATCGAACCGCCTACGGCCTTGATTCTCTCCCCCCGGGACAAAATTGAAAACCGCTACTTTTTAGGCCTTCAGCCCGGCCTGGACAATAAACAACGATTTGCCATTGAAAACGCCCTTGACCGGCGCGGCGACATTTCCAGCTACATCACCAACATCGGCGGCCTGGCCAGTTACCCCACCATGGTCATCACCAATCCCTCCCTGGTTTATTTAACCGAAATCATTGCCCACGAGTGGACGCACAACTATTTTTTTACCTTCCCCACCAACCTGGCCTGGGGCTATCAAACCCATCCCCGGCTCATGACCATCAATGAAACCACCGCCGATATGATGGGCCAGGAAATTGGGCGCAAGGTCATCCTC
Source organism: Anaerolineae bacterium (assembly GCA_016931895.1). Lineage (NCBI taxonomy): Bacteria > Bacillati > Chloroflexota > Anaerolineae > Anaerolineae bacterium. Next base: position 21,527 of record JAFGDY010000018.1, on the reverse strand, counting down.
CGTTTCTACCCTAATTGGGTAGACAAGCTGCCTCCCCTCGACAACACGGGCCTCCCTGCCCCGGCCAAACCTTCAGCGTTTCACCTGGCCATGCGTCGTATCCGGCTGGAGGTTGATCGGCTGTTGGCCGAGGGAAAAATTGAAGAAGCTGAAACCTTTATGGAAACCGAACGTTTGAAATTGGTGGAACAGGGTTATAACCTGCGCAAACTCAACCAGGCTTATTTTGCCTTCCACGGCTCCTACGCTCTCAGCCCTACCTCGGTTGACCCGATTGGGCCGCAATTGCGCCGGCTTCGGGCCGCCAGCCCTTCTCTCAAGGCGTTTGTTGACCGCGTTGGCTGGCTTAACAGTTACCAGGATTATTTGGGATGGCTGGCCGATGCAGAAATAGATATTAGAAATTAAAAGTTTGACAAATTCCCTGCCAGGCCCATAATTCAAACATTCTCTATTTATCTGCCTGACCGGTCTTATAAAAAATGCCCGTTCCTCGCGCAACTATTGTGCCTCCGGCCATCCACGGGGCGCGTGATTATGAAGAGTTGCAGCGCCTGGGTTTAAACCCGGATGATATAATTGATTTCAGCACCAACAGTAACCCCTATGGCCCTCATCCGGCGGTGCTTCAGGCTATCACCCAGGCCGCGGCCAACCCGGCCATAGCTCGCCGCTATCCTGACCGCGATTGCCTGGCCCTCCGGGCCGCCATTGCCGCGGTTGATGACATGCCGCCGGACAATATCCTGCCCGGCAACGGCGCCACCGAGTTGATCCACCTGATTGCCCTGGCCTTTGTCAAGCCCGGCAGTCGTCACCTCATTTTATCCCCCACCTTTGGCGAATACACCCGCGCCATTCAGTTGATGGGGGGCAACATCTACGAGCAGCGGCCCTCAACAACGCATCACTTGCGCCTTGAGGCCAACGAAGTGACCGCCGCTATTCGCCGTTTGCAGCCGGATGGGGTATGGCTCTGCAACCCCAACAATCCCACCGGCCAATACTGGTCTGCGGCTGAGTTGGCTCAGTTCCGGTCCGCCGCCCCGGCCCACAAAACCTTGTGGGTGTTTGATGAAGCTTACCGGCATTTTGTCAAAAATGAAAAAGCCGGGCCGGCGGATAACTTGGGCTGCGCTGAAGAACCAAACGTAATCAGACTCCGCTCTTTGACCAAAGATTACAGCCTGGCCGGGTTACGTTTGGGTTATGCAGTGGCTGCTCCCTCTCTTATTCAAATTCTGCAAGCCGTACAGTTGCCGTGGAGCGTTAATAGCCTGGCCCAGGTGGCCGGAAGAGCAGCTCTACATTCTGAAGTGATAACCTGGCGAAAACAAAGCCTGGCCCGGCTGCATCAAAATGCGGCCAAACTGTGGGCCAACCTGGCCGGGATTGGCTTCTTTGTTCATCCTACTACCACCACCTTTGCCCTAATTGCCGTTGACCATGCTCCTGGCTACCGCAACAAGCTGTTAGCCCGGGGTTTATTAGTGCGCGACTGCACCTCGTTTGGCCTGCCCGGCTACATTCGCCTTGCTGCGCACCGCGCGGCAGCCAATCAGAAACTTGTGGAAGCAATGGGAAATTTTGATAGGGCGTCATCATCAAGAAAAGACCCCTCAGGTTAAATCTGAGAGGTCTTGCTTGAGGTGGGTATAACCTCACTCATATATTTTTAGCTCTGAAGCTGCTGCCCCAAGAAGCTTAGAACTCAACTCAAGATGCGTGAGGGATAAGGTGGCCGGCGCTTGTTTGAATAAAAATCGCGTTGTTCACTTGAGATAAAAAGCGCGTTGCCCGCTTAAAAATAAATTGCGCCAGCCACCTCCATTTTCTATCCCCCACGTTTTGTTAATTTGAGTAGCGGATTCCAATTTTCAGTATATAGGCACCAAGCCCAACTGTGAAGCGTAAAAGTTTCGGATTTTTGAGAAATTAGGGTGAGGGGATTTTACGGAGAAAAACACCGGCTTCTCCGTAGTTTATACGCGGCCGGTCGGCCAAAGGCCCGCTACTCAATGTAACCATTCTCCCTGGCGTAGCGCACCAACTCAACCCGGCTTTTTAAGCCTAATTTGCTCATGAGATTGGCCCGATGGCTCTCAACCGTCCGCACGCTGAGATTCAAGGTTTCAGCCGTTTGGCGGTTGGTATAGCCCTGGGCAATATAACGCAACACGTCAATCTCGCGGGGGGTAGGCGACTCAACCGGGGAATGACGGGACGTGGCCGCAGGCGAAACTTCTTTCAACAAGGCCCGGGTCATGGCCGGATGAACATACAGGTCGCCCCGGGCCACGGCGCGGATGGCGTCAATGAGTTCAGATTCAACCGCCCGTTTAACAATATAACCCGATGCTCCGGCCTGAATAGCCTCCTGCAACATACTCTCATCCTCATGCACGGTTAGAATGAGCACCCGCGCTTCGGGCAATATTTCCTTCAACTGCCTGGTCACTTCAATCCCTCCCAGGTCTGGCATGCTCACATCTAACAAAATAACTTCCGGGCTGAGTTCACCGGCCAAACGCAAAGCCTCTTGCCCCCCGGCGGCCTCCCCCACTACCTCCAGGTCTGCTTCTTCGCTGAGCAGGGCGCGCAGGCCGGCCCGCAATACGCCGTGGTCATCGGCTATCAGAATGGGTATGGACATAAGGAACCTCCACATAAATTGTTGTGCCAGTGCCAATCGTGCTCTCTATCACCAACGTCCCCCCCAACATTTCCGCTCGTTCGCGCATGCCTAACAGCCCCAGCCGGCTATTTTGTTCCGCCGCCTGGGGGTCAAAACCAACGCCGTTATCCTCAACAATGGTCAACATTTGATCCCCCCGTCGCTCCAGGAGCACGGCAATCCGCGTGGCTTGAGCATGTCTCACCACATTGGTCAAGGCTTCTTGCACAATACGATACAGGTTGGTTTCTACCGCCGGCGGCAAGCGCCCGTCGCCAAGTCCAATCATTTCAAATTGCACCGTCAAATTATCGTGCTGCTGGTCAAAGTTTTTAATATATTGGCGCAACGCCGCTACCAGGCCCAGGTGATCCAGGCTGGCCGGGCGCAAGTTGATGGCCAGCCGGTGCAGGTTTTCCAGGATGTCATTGGTCGTTCGCTTCAATTCGGCCACCTGGGCAACCACAGTTTGAGAAGAATTTGCCTCCCGTTCTAACAAACGCAAACCCACCATGAGCGAAGTCAAAGCCTGCCCCGCTTCATCGTGCAATTCGCGGGCAATATGGTGGCGTTCAGTTTCCTGCACCTCCACCAATCGCCGCGAAAGGGATTGCAAACGCTGGTGTCCAATCTGAACCTGTTGAAATAAACGGGCATTTTGAATAGCAATGGCCGCCGGCGTAGCCAACCAACTCAACAAGCGCAGGTCTTTTTGGCTAAAAGAGCCGATTTGTTTATTCATCACCTCAATCGCGCCAATCGTCTGCTCACCGGTTTGTAAAGGAACGCAAATAATTGAGCGCGTGGTAAAGCCGGTTTGTTGGTCAAAGTCGCCAAAAAAACGAGGGTCTTGCGTTACGTCCGGCACCAGCGCCGGTTCACCATGTTCAATCACCCAACCCACTATTCCCTTTCCGGCCGAAAGGCGCATCCCTCTGACAACATCAGAGGCCTGACCGGAAGCGGTATAGAACCACAAATCGCCTCTCTCCTCATCCTGAAACACAACCGAGGCCGCCATCGCCTCCAGCAACCGGACCGTGTGATTGGCAATACCGGTCAACGTTCCTTCCAAATCCAGCGTTGAGGTGATTGTTTGGCTCACCATGCTCATGGTGGCCAACTCGTCAACCTGCTTTTGCGCTTCATAATGCAGGCGGGCATTTTCAATGGCCACGGCGGTTTGATCGGCCAGGGTTTGCAAAAGTTGGTGGTCCGTCACCGAAAACTGGTCAGGCTGCTGAATTTCCACATCCAACACCCCAATCACCCGGTCGCTCACTTTCATGGGCACACTCAACCACGAACCGGCCTGCTCTGCTAAAGCCAGCACGGGCAGCGTTTCTTCTGGATCGGCCGCCGCGCTAATGATCTGCTCATAACGAGACGCCAACTCATCAATACGATTGCCTGTGTCCAGCGGCAAACCCACTTCAAGTTTTTTCGATGCGCCGCGAACCGGATAGTAATAATAGTTGAGTTGGCCGGTGGCTTCATCCACCAGCCCATACCCCGCGCTTCTAAAACGAAGTAAAAAGGCGGCCGTTTCCAGGGTCATTTTTAAAATGGCCACCTCGTCGTGGAGCAGATTCAACTCCCGCCCCATGTAGTGAATGGCCTCCAGCCGTTCTTCCAATTGTCTACGCTCGGTGATGTCAATGCCGGTGCTAATGATATACTCCACCACGCCCCGGTTATCCAGCAAAACCGTATTCGACCAGGCGATGAGACGCTCGCGCCGATCTTTGGTCCACCAACGGCCCTCGTATTTGTTCTGGCGCTGGCCGGCCCGCAAGGCCCTAAAAATTGCCTTAACCGACTCTACTTGATTTGAAGTAACAAACAAATCCCAAAAGTATTTACCGCGCACTTCGTCCAACGAATAGCCGGTGGTTTGCTCGCAGGCGCGATTAAAACGCAGGATCCGCCCCTGAGAATTGAGCACCATCACCAAGGCCCCGGCGGTCTCCAACACCGCAGCCACAAAGTTACGCTCTTTCTTCAGGGCCGCCACGCGATCCACAATCTCTTGCCGGGCGCGATCATATAATTCGGCATTTTTTAAGGCGTTGGCCGCAGCCGTGGCAAAGGTTTGCAGGCGTTCCCCGTCGGCCTGATTAAAACAATCCGGCGTGGCGCTGTCAACGTTCAAAAAACCAACCAGACGTTCCCTAAAAGAAATCGGCGCAGTCAGGTGCGACTTAATCCAGGTCTGTTCCAGTCCATAAATAGACGAAGGCTCATTCTCGGCGATGGAAATAATTGACGGCTGTCCGCTATTGCGGGCCATACGCAAACATGGCGTGTCGGCAATCTTAAAGGTGAACCGGGCAAAAAAGTTCTGGGACCCAAACCCGGCATACCCCTGCCAGCGAAAAATCCGGGCAATCTCGCCCTCAACCAGCATAATACACGCGGCGTCGTGAGACACCACCCGGCCCATTTGCTCCAAAATGCAATCGAGCACCGCCGCATAATTCAACGAGCTGCCCAAAATAGCGCCGGCCCGGCTCAACGCCTCCAATTCCAACATCTGCCGGCGCATTTGGGCCAATTCATCCACCAATTGGGCTTTGGTTTTTTGCTTATGGCTCATTGTTTTTATCTGCAAACATTTCTGCAAACATTTCTGCAAACATTATAGCAGATTGCTAACAAAAAGCTATTGACTGATTTCCCAACTTGATGATACAATAGAGTTCATCCCCGCAAAATCTTGAAATCCTTTAAGCCCGGCAGGTGATAAGATGACCAACCCAAGCCATAACTGCCCCCACTGCGGCAAACGACTCGCCCGGCCCGACGCCGCCTTTTGCACCAATTGCGGCGCGCCCCTTAGAGGAGACGGCGGCCAGACCGTAGCCACTGTTCACGGCGGCTCCCTGGCCAAAATCATTGTGCATCTTCCCGGCGAAGAGTCGCGCGAGGAATTTCTCTCCAAAGCCATAACCACCCTGGGCCGCCGCCGCTCAAACATGATCCAGGTGCTTTCGCCCATTGTTTCCGGCGAACATGCCCAAATTGAGTTGACCCGCAAGGGCCACACTATTACCGATTTGCACAGCACCAACGGCACGTATGTCAATGGGAAACGTCTTACGCCAGGCAAACCTCATCTGCTAACCAACAACAACATTATCCGTTTCAGCGACGGCATGGGCAACTCGGCCAGTTTAACTTACGTGGCCCCCTCCCTCTTTGCCGACGTTGAAGCCGTTGACATTACCCAGGTGTTTCAACTGGCCGCCGACATTTCTTACATTGGCCGCAATCCAGACGCGGCCATTACCCTGGATCACCCGGCGGTAAGCTGGTATCACGCCAAGGTCGTCAAAAGAGACGAACAGCGCTACACCATTCAGGATTTGAGCAGCAACAACGGCACATTTTTGAACGGGTCGCAACTCCGCCAGGAGCGAGTGCTGGAACGGGGCGACGTAGTGCAAATTGGCCCCTTTAACCTGGTTTACCGCGACCAGGGCGTTTTTGCGCCCTTCTCGGCCGAGCGCAATTTCCGGCTTGAAGCCGTTGACCTGGAAAAAACCTTTTACGCCGCCAATCTGCTGGGCCGGCAGAATAAAAACAAAGCCATCACCGTGCTGCGTAATCTTAACCTGGTCATCAATCCCCGTGAATTTGTGGCCCTGGTAGGCGGCAGCGGCACGGGCAAAAGCACCTTGATGAAGGCCTTGAGCGGTCTCAGTCCGGCCACCTCCGGCACGGTGCTGGTCAACGGCGATAACCTGTACGAAAATTTCAACCTGTACCGCAATATGATGGGGTATGTGCCCCAGGACGACATTATTCACGAGGGCCTGGCAGTGCATAACGCTCTCTTTTACGCCGCCAGCCTCCGCCTTCCCGACGCCAGCCCGCCGGAAATTGAAGAACGGATCACGGAGGTATTGGCCAAGGTGGGTTTGACCGCCCAGGCCCACAGCCTGGTGCGCAATCTCAGCGGCGGGCAGCGCAAGCGCGTGAGCATTGCCGCCGAATTGCTGGCCGAACCCTGGATATTCTTCCTGGATGAGCCTACGTCCGGCCTGGACCCCGGTTTGGAAAAATTGATGATGGACACCCTGCGCCAACTGGCCGACGAGGGCCGCACCATTGTTCTGGTCACGCACGCCACGGTCAATATCACCAACAACTGCGACCAGGTGGCCTTTATGGCTCGCGGCGGCGAACTGACTTACTTTGGCCCGCCCGACCAGGCCATCGCCTTTTTCAACGTAAAAGATTTTTCCGACATTTATACCCGCCTATCTCAAACTTTTACCTTAAATAGCGACCCCACCGTACCTGCCCAAATTAAAACCGAGTACGACCACTTTGTGAGTACCCACCATGTGGACACCCCCCAACCGCCCGGCCCGACAGATGGCGAGACGCGCTCCATCCTGGCCGGTCCCCTCTGGGCTGCCCATTACCGCCAGACGCCTACCTACCAGACCTACATTGCCAACCGGCAAACCGGCGAGATGGCCCGTCCCCTCACCGCCACTGCCGGGGCCGCCGAAGCCACGTTCATTTCCCAAATCAAACAATTTGGCGTGCTGGCCCAACGCTACCTGGACCTCATCCGGCACGATAAAATCAGCCTGTGGGTGCTGCTGGCCATTATGCCCATCATCGGCATTTTTCTGCTCCTCATTAGCGATGGGGCCGCCCTGGTAGGCAATACGGTTGAGGAAATTGCGGCTATTTTGGACGCTGAAGGCGCTTACACTATTGTCAACAAAGCCCAAACTCTACTGTTTATGATGGCTCTTTCCGCCAATCTCCTGGGCGTGTTTGCCGCAGCCTACGAAATCATCAAAGAAGAGGCTATCTACCGCCGCGAACGCATGATTAACCTTAGAATCTTTCCCTATTATGCCTCCAAGTTTGTGGTGTTAGGCGCATTTATGCTGCTCCAATGCCTTTTGCTGCTGATAGTGCTGGCCCTGGGCATAGATTTTCCCGGCGGCGGCGCTATTCTCTGGTCGCCGCTGGAATATTACTTTACCCTGGTCTTCACCGCCCTGGCCAGCGTGGCCCTGGGCCTGTTCATCTCGGCCCTGGCTACCTCGCGCAATACGGTCATTTATCTCATTCTGATCGTTCTCTTTATCCAAATCGTTTTCTCCGGCGCTATCTTTGAGCTTTCTCCCTTTACCCAGCCTCTCTCCTACCTCACCATCACCCGCTGGTCCCTGGAAGCCCTGGGCGCCAGTACTAACATGGACGCCCTCAACAATCTGGGCCAGGTGCGCGTTGAGCGTGAGATAGACATTGGCCGGGGCGTGCAAAAAGTAGTGGAGGATGCGCCGACCACGATGAATTTTTACGTGAATTACGCCCACAATGGCCTGGCTCTGCTCTCTCGCTGGATTTTCCTGATTGTCCATACCGTGCTGTGGAGCGGCCTGGCAATATGGTTGATTGGGCGCAAAGACGAAATTTAACAAACTAAACCAAGAAAGGAAACGCCACCCATGAAACGTCAACACATAACCATCATTGCCGTAGCCGCCATCGTTCTATTGTTGGTGGGGGTGGGCGTGTTAGCCTACGCCCTATCGCAAGGAGGCGCCATTCCCGGCCTGGGCACAGCCCCGACGCCTGCCGCCACCGTGCCGCCCATTCCCAAAATCAATATTGACCCCCAAGATATTCCCACCTGGGAAGAAGCCGCCGAAAAGGTGCGGGCGGAGTATCCCGAATTGGCCGACTTGCTGCTGGACCCCAAGTTAGGCTCGGTTTACAAAGATTTTTACCTGGCCTACCAGCAGGGCGGCCAGGAAACAGCCGTGGCCCTGGCTCGCCAGCGGGGCATTCTCAACAACAACAATGAAATTGAAATGACCCTGGTGCTGGACACCGAAGACACCGCGCCCTTGATAGCCGAGTTGGAAGCCGAAGGGGTCATCGTCAAAGGCAGCTTTGCCAACAAAATCAATATCGCCATTCCGGTTTCTCTGATTGAAGAACAGGCCCAAGCCGAGGAACCGGAATTAATCGTTCAGCGCATCTCTAACCTGGAACACGTTATCCGCCTGGAAGTGCCCCAAAAGGCCAAGCCAATGCAAGAGGGCCGCATCCAAGGCCAGGGAGTTGACAAAACTACGGCCGACCGGTGGCAAGCGCAGGGGTTCACTGGTAAAGGAGTCAAGGTGGGTGTGTTAGATTTGGGCTTTGGCGGCTATCAGGATTTGCTGGGCACAGAATTGCCGGAAAACGTGACCGTGGCCACGTTTGGGGATGAAACAATGTTCACCCAAGAAGTGCATGGCACGGCCTGCGCTGAAGTTGTCCACGAAATGGCCCCAGAAGCCGAACTCGTTCTGGCTTACTACGACGGCACCGATGTGGCCATGGGCCAGGCCGTGGAGTGGTTGATTAGCCAAAACGTAGACATCATCTCCAACTCTACCGGCAGCAATGGCCTGACCCCCATGGACGGCACCGGCTTTGCCGCCGAGCTGGTTGATTGGGCCTACAACGAGGGCATTTTTTGGGTCAACGCCGCCGGCAATGAGGCCGACGTTCACTGGCGCGGCCAATTCACCGATAGCGACGGCGATACCATTCACGAATTTTCCCCCGAGACCGTGGTGCTGCCCTTTATCCCGGCCGGGCCGGGCTGGCAAACTGAAATCATCCTCAGTTGGGATGATTGGCAGGCCGTTGACCAGGATTATGAGTTAATTCTGCTGGACAAAGACGGCGAACTGCTAGGAAAGTCGGAAGAGCCGCAAGAAGGGCAAGCGGGCCAGTTGCCCCTGGAAGGATTCATCTATGAATTCGACGACAACGAAGTTTACCTGCTGGCCATCCAAAATTACGAGGGCCAGGCCAGGGGCGACGCCACCTTTGACTTGTTCATTCACGGCGGCTTAATGCATCCCGATTACGCAGTGGCCGAGCACAGCCTGGGCAACCCGGCTGACGCCCGGGGCGCGTTTGCCGTAGGCGCGGTCAACTGGGCCGATGACGTGTTAGAATATTACAGTTCGCAAGGCCCCACCGCCGATGGCCGCATCAAGCCCGATTTGTCCGCGCCATCGGTAGTTGACAGCGCCTCTTACGCGCCCGAAGCCTTTGACGGCACCTCGGCCGCCGCGCCCCACGTATCCGGCGCAGCCGCCCTGGTTTTGCAAGCCTTCCCCAATCTTACCCCCAATGAACTGGGCGCTTTTTTGCAAGACCGGGCCATTGATTTAGGCCCCTCCGGCCCAGACAACGCCTTTGGCTTTGGCCGTCTCAACATGGGTGAGTTGCCTGATACGGCCGCCGCTCCGCTGGAAACGCCACTGCCGCCGCCGGCAAAAGAAGAATTACAACCCACATCCACTCCCCGCCCGCCCCAACCGGCCGTTGGCCTGCCCGGCCAGGCTGAAGTTGGCGGCGAGGCCGGTCAACCCGGCGTCCCACCCCAGGAAGAGGGCGACCTGATCGGCATTCTGGTGATGTTAGGGTTATGCATGACCTGCCTGGCCGCTCTACTGTTCCTTGTGATCGTTGTCGGCCTGGTGATGATGCGGCGCAAATAATCTCTATCCTTAGCAAAACATACCAGCTAATTTCTATTTTCTAATTTGTTTTAGTATAATTTACTCTTTGTGTAAACAAAGAGGAGAATAAGTTTGTCATGAGTCATGCCCATCTACTTAAAAATCAAATCGCCATCATTACCGGCGCGGGGCGTGGGATTGGCCGGGCCACGGCCCTGGCCTTTGCTCAAGCCGGGGCAGCGGTGGTGCTGGTCGCTCGCTCCAACGACGAGTTGACCAGCGTTGCCGACGAAATCAAATACAACGGCGGCGGCCAAGCCCTGGCTATTCCCACAGATATTAGCGACCTGGTTGAAGTTGACCACTTACTGGTGCTAACCATGCGGGCCTTTGGTCAGGTTGATATTTTGATCAACAACGCTGCCTTGCTTCATCCCATCGGCAAAGTGTGGGAAACCTCCCCGCTGGCCTGGCAAAAACTGATCGCCACCAACGTGCTTGGCCCTTATTTTTGCGCCCGGGCCGTGCTGCCCCACATGCTTGAGCGCGGCAGCGGCCGCATTATCAATGTCTCTTCAGCGGTGGCAGACATCAATATGGTGGGCACCAGCGCCTACAACGCCAGCAAGGCCGCCCTGGAGCGATTTAGCGGCACCCTGGCCGCCGAAGTTGAGGGTAGCGGTCTGGTAGTCACCACCTTCAGAACCGGCCCGGTTGACACCCAAATGCAGGCCGATATGCGGGAAACGCCAACTAAATTTTTCCCCGATACCCGCCGGTTTCAATCGCTCTACGAGCAGGGCCAACTGCGTTCACCTGCTGAAACGGCCCAGGCTATATTGTGGTTGGCCAGCCGTTTTGCCGGCCACGCCAACGGCCAGCTTTTTGCCATGGACGCCGCCTTCCAAAAACAGATTGCCGCGGACCTGGCCCCATCACCCCGGTGCCGGCTCCGGAAAACATCTGACGGCTGAACGGGCGGTAGTCAAACCTAAAAAATTTAGGCTCTGTTGACATTTATCCAAAAGCGTCATTCCGAGGAGCAAAGCGACGAGGAATCTCCGGTAATAATGGCATAACCCGAAATGTCAACAGGCCCCAGGCACTTTCAGGAGCATCCCTATGGCTTATAACAAAATCATTGTTCCCCCAGACGGCCAGAAAATAACCATTTCCGGCGACAAACTAACCGTGCCCGACCACCCGATTTTGGCCTTTATTGAAGGCGACGGCATTGGCCCCGATATTACCGCAGCCAGCAAGCGTATTTGGGACGCCGCCGTGCAGGCGGCTTACGGCGGCCAGCGTAAAATCGCCTGGGTAGAGATTTACGCCGGGGAAAAGGCCGCCCGGCAATATGCCGACAATTATATGCCGGCAGAAACGTTTGACGCCCTGCGCGAATTCATTGTGGGCATCAAGGGACCGCTGACCACGCCCGTGGGCGGCGGCTTTCGCAGTTTGAATGTTACTTTGCGGCAAGTGCTTGATCTGTACGCCTGCGTGCGTCCGGTGCGCTGGTACCAGGGCATGCCCAGCCCTATGAAGCATCCGGAAGAGGTGAATATGGTTATCTTCCGCGAAAATACGGAGGATGTTTACGCCGGCATCGAGTACGAGAGCGGCACCCCGGAAAATGAAAAAGTGGCCAAATTCTTACGCGAGGAAATGGGGGCTACCTTTTTTGAGGGAGCGGGAATTGGCATCAAACCCATCAGCGCCTTTGGCACCAAACGCCTGGTGCGCAAGGCCATCCAATACGCCCTGGATTACGGTTACCGCAGCGTTACCCTGGTGCATAAGGGCAATATTCAAAAATACACCGAAGGCGCGTTTCGTAAATGGGGCTACGAGGTAGCCCAAGCGGAGTTTGGCCACGCCATCCTCACCGAAGATGAGCTGTGGGCCAAATATAACGGCCGGCAGCCTGCCGATAAAGTAGTCATTAAAGACCGTATCGCCGACATCATTTTTCAACAAGTTTTACTGCGCCCCAAAGAGTTTGACGTGCTGGCCGCGCCCAATCTTAACGGCGACTACCTGAGCGACGCCCTGGCCGCCCAGGTGGGTGGGTTGGGCATTGCGCCGGGCGCCAACATTGCCGATCACATTGCCCTGTTTGAGGCCACGCACGGCACCGCGCCCAAATATGCCGGGCAGGATAAAGTCAATCCCGGTAGCCTGCTTTTCTCCGGGGTGATGATGCTGGAATACATCGGCTGGCGTGAAGCGGCGGATTTGATTCGCCGGGCGTATGAAAAAACCATCGCCCAAAAAATTGTCACTTATGATTTTGCCCGCCAGATGGACGGCGCCACCGAGGTCAAAACCAGTCAGTTTGCCAGCGCGGTGATCCAAAATTTGTAGAACGTAAAAACACCGACGAACGACAAAGGACCAACGACAAAAATTGATCGTTCTCCTTCGTCATTCGTCGGCAATGCCAACCACCTGTCAGGCCAGGCCGTCTCCCCTCTTACTCTTCCCAATCCTCATAAAAGTCTTCATAAAAATCTTCTTCGTCTTCCAATTCAATGGTCTCGTCAATCGAGCCGTCGCTGCCATAGTCAAAATCCAGATACATCACGCTATCCTCGCCGGCCCATTCCAGAAAGTTCACATACATGGTATCGTCGGGTTCCATGGTAATGTCGTCGTGACCAAAAACATACTCGCCCTCGTCGTCAATGCGGAGCACCAGCAATTCATACGTGCCGTATTCTTGATTGCCGGTGGTATTGAGAATGAAATCACCCACCGGGAAATCCAGGGCCACATGAAATTCTCCGCCTGGCTCAATATCGGCTCCTCTGACCACAAACTCATAATCGGCCTCATCGGTTTCCAGGCCAATCCATATATCGGGCGATTCCGAATATTCGGTGCGGTAGCTCAAGGCATATACGCCTTTATCCAGGGTGGTCACGTCAATCTCGTCTTTTTCGCCGGGGTCAAGCCAGAGATCTTCTACCACCAGGTCATACCCCGGCCCAATTATGGTCACCTCGGCCGCGCCTGCTTCGGTAAGGTGGCTGCCGTCAACCGTAATGGTAAAAAAGTCAAGTTCCAGGGGCAGCAGGTAGACCGGTTCCTGGTCCACCTCCCAAACATCCACCGCATACTTAAAATTGGTGGTTTGGGCGCCGGGGATTTCGTTCACAAATTCCGTGTCGCTCACCCAGCCGATGCGGCGGCCCTGTTCATCCGTAATCAACAGGTTGGTGTCGCCGTCAAGCCAAACCTCCGCATATTGTTGACCCAGCAGCGGCGCGGCCAGGCCAACGGGACGCTGCTCAAGGACAAAGGCTGTCTCAAAGTTGGCTTCCTGGGGCTGCAAACGCGGGGAAATGGCCACCACCTCCAACGATTGGGTTTCAGCGTCGCCTTCGTACAAATCGGCCTCTACGCCGGGATTGATGGAAGCCTCGTACGCCCAGGTATTGGCCTGACGGTCAACCTGCACAATTCTGGCCTGGTCGGGATAGTTATTATCGTAGACGTAAATGTGGAAGAGGCCGTTGCCCTGGTCCTCGACAGCAAAGGGCGTGATGGCATGGCCGCCGGAAAAGTCTGGCTTGTAGATGCCCATGACCCACCATTCGGCCGCATTTTGGCCTTGACTGAAGGCCTCGATCAATGTATCCAGCACCGCGCTGGGTGATTCATTCACCCGGTTCATAAAGCCGCCGGGATAAGTGGCCTGAGTGACAAACCAGTAGGCAATCTCGCGCTGGAGCGGTTCGTTACCAACAAGTTCCAGATCATGGGCCACGCTGCTGCCAAAATCGGCCGGATTAACCTGGCCAAAATACATGAGATCGCTGAGCACGGCCATGCCTTCACAGTGCCCTTCACTCATCGACTCATTTACCTGTTCCAGCCACTGCCTGGCCGGCGGGGTGAGGGTGCAACCGTTGGCCATATTGGCGCACACCTGCTCGCCAAACATTCGCTGCATTTCAGCCGGGGTCATGTTGCTGGCTTCGGCTTCAGCGCCGTAGTTTTCAAAACTAAAACCATTAACCTCAGGCCGAAACCCACTATCGGCTGCTTCAGCGCCAAGGTCATCGCTACTGGCGGGAGGTGCAGCGCCACCGCCTGCGGTTTGACCTGGTGCCAGACATTCATCCAGGAGATAACCTTCATCATCCACACACTCCGGGGGTATCAAACCATTATCCCAACATGCCTGCAAAGCATCTTCATCTGCCAAACACTCTTCAGGGATCATACTGCTGTCGGCCTCACCCTTCACCTCTGTGGGTTCAACCGGAGCCTGGGTTGGCGCTTCGGCCAGGGGGGCTTCAACCTCCGGCTCCTCATCAGCCGCCGCTTCTACACCGGGCGGCTCAACCGTTGACGGCTCTGCTGCCTCTTCGTCGCCGCAGGCCAAAAACACGCTAAAAATCACAAGCATACTTAACAGCAAACCAAGATACTTTTTTTTCATTTTTGGTTCCCTTTCTGTTACCGACAAATTCTCTTTCATCTTTTTGTACCGTCCGGCATGATTGTATTTTTAAAGCGCGTGCCGATGACGATGGCCATGTGCAGATTGGCCCCGCTCAAATCGGCGCCGGACAGGTTGGCCCGGCTTAAGTTGGCCCAACTCAAGTCGGCCCCGTTCAGGTTGGTTCCACTCAGGTTAGCTCCTTTCAAAATGGCTCCGCTCAAGTTGGCCTGGCTCAAATTGGCCCGGCTCAGATTAGCCCGGCTTAAATTGGCCACACTCAGGTTGGCCTCACTCAAGTCAACCTCGCTTAAATCAGCGCCACTGAGGTCAGCTTCTTGAAAATCGCGCTCGCCGGCCTGATACCGGCTGATAATTTCTGCAGCAGACATTTTTTGCTTTAATAATCCTATTTTACGCTACCGATTCTGCTTCCGGCAACATTAATCTTTGCCAATACCTAACCTGAACAAGCCAGAACCAAAGTTGAATTCAGACAGGCCAAAGTGTTTGACCTTGCCTGCCTGAATCAGATCTTTTACCGCGCCGGCCACCTCTTCGATGGGCACATTTGGATCAGGGCGGTGTTGGTAAAAGAGGTCAATAGCGTCTGCCCGAAGCCGCTTGAGCGATGCCTCGGCAACTCGCTTGATCTGCTCCGGTCGGCTATCCAAGCCAACCCCGGGAGCCGGCCCCTTGTCGCCATCGTGTGGGTTATTAATTGAGTTCTAAATCTTCTACCCGCGCGTAGGGTAGAGCATCTATTTTCTGTGGTTTCTGCGCCCGCTTTTGGCTCTGCTCCCTAAACAACACATACAACCCGCTGAACAAGGTTAACGCCGCACCAATTAGCGTTAACCACGTTGGAATCTCGCTCCACAGAATAAAGCCCCACATAATGTTGATGGGTAGCGAAATATATTCAAACGGGGCCACCACCGAAGCGGGAGCCTGGCTGTAAGCACGGGCGATAAAATACATCCCACCCGCCCAAACCAGACCCAACCCCGACATCAACAGCCAATCGAGCAGGGTTGGCATGGCCCAGGGATGAAACAGAAAGGCGACGCTGGGGTGCGCCTCTGGAAAATCACCGACCAAAATGACCGGCGGGGTAAAAATAAAAGCGGCGGCCAGATAAACCAGCGTGCTGTAATAAGCCATCGTTGCACTGCTGTCGGTGGTTTGTAGTTTGCGGGTTAAGATGATTGCCAGGGCATAAAGGAGCATCGCAATCAAAACGAAAACCGACCCCATATTGAAGGTTGCCGGGCCTGGTCTGACAATCAGCAGCACGCCGATAAAACCAACCATCAGCGCCAGCCAGCGCCACGGCCCCACCCGCTCGCCCAGCCACACCACCGAGAGGAAGGTGATCATCAACGGCGCAGAAAAGCGAAGCGCCTCAATATCAGCCAAGGGCAACGCCGCGAGGCCCATAAAAAAGGTGGTGTAAGAGAAAAACAGGAACGTCCCGCGCACATATTCTAGCCTGGGTTTTTTGGTTATCGGCAACCCCCGGCCCCCTTCAAACCAAAACAAAATAAGGGCGACCGGTAAGGCGACTATGCTGCGCAAAACGACAATCTCCAGAACCGGATATTCGCCGCCGAGGAATTTTACAGTGATGTTTTGGAGTGAAAGGATAAACATCGCCAGCACCAGAAAGGCGACGCCGCGCAGGGTGGCGTTGGTTGTGGTCATATTTATTCTTAGCCCTCTGCCTGAATTACTTTTTTCTCTGCTTGCCAAACAGTGTTTTCGTACATGTTAATCTTGTGGTTCAGCAGGTCGAGAGTTTTTCGCATTTCTGCGATCTTGGCTGCAACCTGATCCCGCTGCTCTATCAAAATCTCTTTTCTGGCTTCAATGGT
Organism: Anaerolineae bacterium; assembly: GCA_016931895.1. Taxonomy (NCBI): domain Bacteria; kingdom Bacillati; phylum Chloroflexota; class Anaerolineae; species Anaerolineae bacterium. Next base: position 5,033 of record JAFGDY010000018.1, on the reverse strand, counting down.
TTCATCGCCCTGCTGAACCAGTCCGTAGTACTCAATTTGTTAGCCCGGGCTTGAAATTGATAAACCACCTCATTTTTACTCTATCACAAAAATCCGATGACGGGAAGCAATTTTTGGGGGTCTATACGACGGTTAGCCGACAGAGTCTGGTCAGACTTTCGTCAGAAGTTCGTCAAACAAAACCGCCCAGGGCGTGATATATTAATTAATGTTAAGAGGAACCATTGCGGGAATTGAGACGTTATATTAGCAGCAAGTGTAGAAAGTGGGAGAATTAGCCAATGAATAACGGAACGATAACACACAAAAAACTACACGTCAAAACCACCGTAGAGTTTGCCATCAATAATATTCCCGATGTGGATCAGGGTACGTTGGAAAAGTTCCTGGAGTTGGTCAATGCAACCGGAAATTTTGGCCCAATTACGGAAATCGAGATCATTGAAAAGATGAATTTGATTATGAAGTACATCCCCGGCGCTTGCGCCCGCTCCCTGCTGACGGTGGCCGAACTGCTGGACATTCGCTTTCCCAGGCCGGCCGCGATTAACGGGACCGGGAGAATGATCGCTTCACCCCAAGAGCCAAAATTTATCAGCGCCGCCAGGGTCCACTAATTTTGTTACCGGGCGCTACGTTTCGTTTTTTTCCGGCTTCGTTTTGGTTCGGCTGCGCCTGGTTGTGTGATTAATCACCTTTTGAATTTCAGTATCTTCGTTCTCCTGGTCGGCAAAATACTTGGCCGCAAAATCGGTTTGGCGTTGACGCAGGGCCAGGGGAGCCACGGCCCGCAAATCATCCAGCGTTACTTCCAGGCGGTCGTCAATAGCGGCATAGGCCCGGCCGGCCTCAAAAAGCGTCATCTCCGCCCGGTGGCTGTCAATCTTCAAAGTCTCAATCCAGCGTAAGCCTTCGTCTTGCACGCCCCGGGCAAAGCCCACCTGGGACAACCGTTGGCGAGCCTCCATAATGTCTGCGGCGGCGGCCTCTGTTTCCGTAACCCAATCCAAAACAAATTTATAAGGTTTATTGGCATAAGCCATGGCCCGGCGATAAATTTCTAGCCGCTCCGCCGGGTCTTGAATGCCCCGCACCAGCACCCGCAGCCCAAAACGATCCTGAATTTGCGGCCGCAAGTTGCCCTCTTCTGGATTCATCGAGCCAACCAAAGTCAGGCGCGAGCGGTACGTGGCCGACAGCGGGCCGCGCCGCACGGAATACACCCCCTGGCCCGCCGCGTCCAAAATGGCATCAACAATGATATCGTCCAACAGATTTACTTCGTCAATATACAGCAAATTCTGGTCGGCCTGCGATAAAATCCCTCGCTCCACGGCCACCCGATTTTGTTCCAGGGCCACCCGTTCATTGATTCCGCCCACTACATCCTCCAGGCGGGCGTTCAACGGCAACTCCACCAAACGCATCGGCTCCGGCCTGGTCAAGGGATCGCCCATGCCAAATTTTTGGGCGCACTCTTTGCAAACCGCATCCAGGCCATATTGATAGATGTCCTCCGGCTCGCAGCCGTATTCGCAGGCGCTGCGCTCTACCACCGGCATCAAGTCCAGCAGGCCGCGCACGGCCGTAGTTTTGGCCGTACCCCGCGCCCCCACCAGCAGCACGCCGCCAACGGCCCGGTTAATAAGAGTCAGAATCAGGGCCACTTTCATTTCGGTTTGGCCCACAATGGCCAAAAAGGGATAACGCAACTCGGTGGCCAGACCCCGGTCGTACTCTTTTCTGGCCGCTTGCAGCACCGCCGCCGCCGGGCCGCTGGAGTATAGAATTTCGAGTAATTGGGATTTACGTTTGGTCATAGTTTAAAGGTAGCAAAGTGACAAGTGTAGCAGAGTATAGTTGTTCAATCAATGTTTTTGGTAGGGATAGAACAATGTCCTGTTCCTACCGGCCCCCTTGCCATTTTGTCACCCTACCTGTTACTCTGCTACTTCGTTATGTCTCCGGTTTGGGCGGGATTTTCAACACCTGCCCCGGCTGTATCCGGCCGGGGTCGGTGAGAATGTCTCGATTGGCCTCAAAAATGATCCGCCATAAATTGGCCTGGCCATACATCTGTTTGGCCACAAAGGATAGGGTGTCGCCGGGCTGGATGGTGTAAGTGCGCCACTGTTCTTCCGGCGACGGTTCCGGGCCAGGCTGGCCCGGCTCATCGGGAGCAGCCGTCAAAAAACGTACTTCTTTGGCCACCAATTCGTCCAGGGCCGCCCGCACGGCGGACGGGTCGCCAGAAATACGCTGCACCAACGCCGCGCCGCCGCTACGCAGCCGGGCCAGTTGGCTGTCGCTGACTTCCGCTTTGTTGCCCACCACGGTGACGTATTTCCAACGGCCCCTGGCCTCGTCCACCGAAAAGCTGACATCGGGGTGAAATTTCCAGATGTAGGCCAGGGCCGCTTCCAAATATTTATCGGCGTCGGGCAAGAGTAAAACGTGCTCGCCGGGTTTGACCTGCGGCTGGGTTTCAGGCGGCTCAGGCTCGATTTCAGCCTCATCCAACGCTTGCAAGCGGGCGCGTAGTTCGGCGGGGTCAAAATTGAAGCCGGGACAGGTGGTGCTGTTTCCGGCCAACTCCCGATGTCCCCGCACGTTTTCCACGGAAATGTTATATTTTTGGCGCAGGTGTTGGATGAGGGGCAGCAACGACGCCATTTGCGCCTCGGTGGGCGTGGTGTAATTATTGGGGATGGACTGGGTCTGCCCCCCGGCGTCCCGGTAAGTGCGGTCATCGCTAAACCAGCCAGACAGGCAGACGGCCAGGTAGTGATTGTTCCAATACTGGCCGTATTCCAAACCTTCTGAATCGTCCGGGTCTTTGAAACCGGCGTGATAGGCGTTGACGTTTTCATCCAACGCATACTGGATGTGGCCGTCGCCGGGGATAACGTAGTTGTATCCGCCGTGCGCCCAGCCCAACACGTTAACGTGATAATTGAAAAAAGCGTAGGCGTCACCCGTGGGCGCGCCGGTGGCCCGGTCGGCCGTTGCCGAATGATGCACCGCCAGGCCCAAAATTTCGCCGTCGCGTTCCCAATCCTTGTAAGTTTCGTAGTTGGGCATCTCTGCCCGCACATCTTTGATATCCAGGGTCATCGTTGTGATCCTCTGCGCGTGATTTTTGAGGCGGTTTAGACAAATATATGTTAAGCTATTTCTATTTTACATAGGAATATAGAATGACACAACCCTGCCGGGATACTTTTAGAGGTTTGGATGGGGAGATAGTCTAACTTGACTACGCGAATATTTGCTAAAGCCCGCCGGGTCTGTCCCAAGCCCATGTCATTGCGAGGAACGCGAGCGACGAAGCAATCCCCAACGCCGGGGAGGAGACTGCTTCGCCTAAAGGCTCGCAGTGACAGCTCGCCCCAAAATAGAAATACACCCCGGCCCGTCCATTAATTGACACAATCCCCGTCTTTGGTTATCATAGACAAAGGTAATTCCCCAATCATCAATCACCCCATAAAAAATACAATAGTCAAAGGAGGATACAATGACAGCACCTTTTAGAATTCGCAGACCCGAAGCGCGCGGCGCTCAACCCGTGGCAGCGGCAGCGCCCGCCGACAGTTTCAGCTTTTATCTGGACCGCCTGCTCAAAATGATCCCCGCCGAGGTGGTCAGCCTGTATATTGTGGGCATGGGCCTGATCCCCGCCGAACAGGTGACCGTTCTGACCGTGTGGTTTGTAGTGTGCCTGGTGGGCCTGTTTGTCATTCGCATTTACGGCACCGCCGACCCCGCCGAGAGTCTGCCGCCCGATTGGACGCACATCATTATTTCGGCCGTTGCCTTTTTGATTTGGGTTTACTCCATTGGCGGGCCTTTTGCGGCCTGGGGCTTTTACGTGCCCTGGCTTGGCTCGCTGCTGGTGCTGGCCTGGACCTTTTTTGTGCCCATTTTTTACAAAGGGCCGCAGCAGTAGGCAGCCGACCACCCACGAGAGCCTGTCTGAAAAGCCTGACATAGACTCCGTGTCATTTCGAGCGTAGCGAGAAATCCCTACGACATAATGTTTTCGAGCGAGATTCCAGGGATTTTTCGGCCTATGCCTCAATAAAGAACCGATTTTTTTCTCGCCGGGAAATCCGGCCTTCCCGGCAACCTTTGGGCCGAGGGCAGCAACAACAAGGATACACCCTTTGTGCGCGGGGTATCTCCTTCCGTCCGGCCCTCATCGAAGCCCTGCTGGCCCGGGGCCGTTGGGCGGCGCAACAGGGGGAAGTGCATTCCGCCCGCAATGATCTTCTGGATGAAGCCCTGGCTTACGCCGTGGAGGGCGGCTACCGCCTTTATGAGAATGACATGCACATTGGGCAAATTTCCATCTCCGCCAAAAGTGCTCTATAATATGGCCCTACCGCCTCATCGCCAAATGTTATTTCACCTCCACCCTTGCCCGTGATCAAGGCCCAAGTTTATGCCGCGCCCGTTATTTAAGAGTTAAGCCACGCTTTAGCCAAACCAAATAAGGATACAATGATGTCTCAACTTAAAACATACCACCGTCCCGCCAGCGTTGAGGAGGCCTTGCAATTAATGGCGCGTCCGGGGGTTAGCGCCGCGCTGGTGGGCGGGGGCAGTTACTTTACCCCGCACCGGCCCGACATGGCGGAAGAGGTGGTTGACCTGCAAGCCGCCGGCCTGGCCGACATGACCTACACCAGCCAAAGCGTGACCGTAGGGGCCATGGTCCGGCTGCAAACCTTGGTGGAGGATGGTCGCCTCCCGGCGCTGCTGCGCGACGCTGCCCGCCGCGAAGGACCCCCTACCCTCCGCCAGGCCGCCACCGTGGGCGGGGTGCTGACCTGCCCCAACCGGGAGAGCGAACTGCTGGCCGCCATGCTGGTTTGCGACGCCGAACTGACCGTGCAATCCCTCACCTACACCAAAACCATTAGCCTGACCAACTTTTTGCGCGACATCCCCTCGGCCCTGAACGGCGGGCTGGTGACGGCCGTATCCCTTAATCTCATCGGCAAAACCGCCAGCGACCGGGTGGCCCGCAC
>JAFGDY010000017.1 GCA_016931895.1 Anaerolineae bacterium | reverse complement strand
TTAAGCTATCAATCATTCTCAGATCAGATCTAACCCACCGCCCTTCGTCTGGCGAATGACACAAAAAAAGAACATCTGGATGCAGAGTTACAACGCCAGCAGATACGGACAGGCAGATAGCACAAAATCAACTTCAGTTCTCGCCGGGTGCAAATAGCCTGTAATCAATCTCACTTAACCCTTTTGTGCTATCTGTTGGCCTGGAGTAGAATACGGCCAAATCCTATGCACAAAAGGTGATCTTGATATGACGTCACAACTCCCCCCCATTGCAGACATTCCCATTCCCGAGACTATCCCAGAGGACTCTCATTGGTGGTAGTGGTCACAATCAACATGCCGGGTTGGCCTTGACCGCCCGAGTTGTACTTTGCCCTATTAACAAAAAGCCAGTCTAGCAGGCTGGCGTGACGACTTTTTGCGTACTAGTCCTGGTGCTGGTTTTTTATGACTTGGTTCAGCTATGATATAATCTTACCAGGAGATAGATATGGTTAATATTACCATGCAAGTGACAGATGAGTTGGCCCAGCGACTAAAATCTATCCATACCTGGTTACCGACCGTGCTGGAGTTAAGCCTGATTGGGTTTAAGACGTCAGCCGTACAAACTGCCTCGGAAATTATCGCTTTTCTGTCAAATGGGCCTTCGCCTACCGAAGTAATCGCTTATACTGTTTCTGAGCGGGCACAACAGCGGCTCAATCGCTTATTGGCGCTCAATGAGGCTGGCTTACTCTCGGCTGAAGAGCAAGCTGAACTGGACGAGATTGAGCAGATTGAACATATTATGATTTTGCTCAAGGCCAAGATGCACAAACAAGGGGCCAACTTAACGGCGCTATCATCCAGCCACTCGCACCTCAGGGCCGGGTGACCGTCAAAATGCTTCGCCTCAATGACTCTCCTCGTGTTGAAGAACGTCAATCGTTGATTGCTATCGGTTTGTATCCCTCACAAACTCAGTAATTCTGCCAATTTTCCAGCTTGTTTTGTCAGTATGTTGCGCTATCTGAGTTCTAGCTTTTACCTGTCCGGCGTTTTACCCATTCTGTTGAAGGCGGAGGCGGCATAACCGGCGGCTCCTGGTCGGCGCGAAACCAGCCGCCCATCGTCATGCGAATCTCTTGATAGCTTTTGAAATCGTGGGTATGCGGCAACATTTCGGCCACCGATTTAGGCTGCGTTAGCCCTTCCCGCCAGACTTGTTTCTCAACCGTACCGATGATGAGATAATCGTTGCCAACAACCGAGGGGTCATATTGCCCAAACATACTGGTCAACAGGTGTTCAAGCTCATCTTTATGACCAATCAACATATCGCAGGATGGGCAATAGCGGCACGTGTAGTTGAGCGCAATCAGATGCAAGGGGTCAATGTGGATGAGCAAAGGCAGTTTACGTTGACCAGTTTTGCGGCTGCAATCTGGGCAACTGGAAAAGCGCATATCCGGGTAGGGGTTGAGGGAAAAGTTATATTGGGGTGGTAGGAGGCCAAACCGTTTTTGCTTGGATTTTGCCATAAAATCTCCTTGAATTGAGGTCTCTCTTAACTTGCCTCGGCGTTGCTCGGGCGCTATCTCCCCGGTAAGCTCGTTGGCGGGCTTAGCCAGATTGAACCGGCCTTAGACCAAGGCTATTTGCGGATACCGCTTTCTATAAAAATGTCCTTTATACCGCCGCAACAGGTAATCCAGATACGTTTTATGAATCGTTTGATCAATCAAAAATACCGCCGCAATAGACTCGTCGCCATATTCTTTAACGAGCCGCCACACAAAATCAGGGCTGATCTCCTCCGCATCCATCAAGGAGTGAATAGCTTCTGCCTCATCTTCGGTTAAATCCTGTCCCCGTTTCTTTAGCCCGCTGACCACATCATTGAAGCCAGTCATGATCTCCTGGCCTTCGCTCGCATTAAAGTAGACCGCAATACCGTTCTCCTGTCCAACCAGTTCAGGAGGAAGAAGATCGCGGCGTGATAATGAGAGGTCACGCTTTGCCGGCGTTTTCGCAGCAGTTTTGCTATCCATCGCCTCATTGTGTTGGCGGTATAGTTCTTGCATAGCGGCGGTCAAGGCCCGGCCATCGGGGTAAACCGCCAGTTCATCGCCGTGATATTTCACAAATTCCCGGTAAAGAAGGTCCACGGTTTCACGGGCCATTTGGGCTTGTGGCTGGCAGTAGCGATAAGCAATAGACGGCATTTTCTGGGCAAAGGTTTGTTTAATTTCCTGAATGGTTTTGGCCGGCAGGTCTTTATAAAGCTGCTGTTCCCCCGACCAGTACCAGTCGCCATCCCAAAGAACCAGGCTGCCGAAAACAACCTGCCCCACTCTAAAGGGAGACCCTGGAGTGTCCATTCTAACCCGGTAAGGCTGGTCATTGATCAGGTTCTTCACCTCCAAATGGGATTTCTGGCTAGATAAAATACGATAATAGGCCATGTGCCGTTCATACCAATTGCGTAATATAGCCCGTTGTTCCGTCGTGATGTCCAGGGTGGCGGCCAAAATATCAATGACCCCCAAGCCTGACCAGGCGGTTGTCTCCTGACAGATGAAATCGTCAATGGCGCCAATATCGGGTTGACCGCCGTTGGCGGCAATATAGTTCCAGAAATTAAAACGGAACAGATAGGCGTGCTGGCCCATCCAGACCAATTTCTGCTTGACCTCCCACCCCAACTGGTTGGGTTGGGCCAAAAATTGCTTTACCCCCGACTCGTGCGGCACTCTGGTAAATTGCTTGGTTAAAAAATCGCCAACTTGGGCGGCCAGATGGCGCAAATCTTGATGGGTAGGAGCCAGAATCAAATCCGGTTTGAGTTCGTGGTATAATCCCCATAGCAGATAACCAAGGCGATATTCATTCAACCTTTGAGGCTCTGGCTCTTCTTGCGGCGGGAGGAACAACGGCAGAGGAGTATCAAAAAATTCCAGTTGATATTGCTCCAGGCTTCTCCAAAGACCGATGTCATTATGGATGTCCTCCATAAATTCAACCAACACCCCGGCCAGGTTAGCCCATTCTTTAGGTGGCAGGCGCAAAGTGTCATACCTTAATTCATTTTGCGTTTTGATAAGGAACCGTCTGAGTTCCCGCTCAATTCTGGGGAGATATCTGTCTCCTGCGCCGATATATCCCCGTGGTCTATGCCCTTGAGATTTCATAGATTCACTTTTCTGACTTTCCCGTTCCGGTTTTACCGAAACGCTCCAACACCCACAGGCAAGCCAGTTTCGTGGCGCCCAACTCGTAGTAGAAATGATTCCTTAACTCGCTCGATTTAACCGCGGAGAGGTGGCGAGAGTTCATCCCAATACCCTCGGTAAAGGCCTTCTGGGTGATGCCGCGCGCTTTCAACTCTTGCAGCAGCGCGTCAAGGGTGACACCCTGCAAATATTCGTGCAACTCGGTTAATTCATTGACCGCCGCCAATGGTTTGGGTTTAATCTCCCGAAAAGGGGCTGGATTATTCAAGAAAGTTAAGGCCAACGCCGCGCAGTGATGGCAATAACCATGTTTGCCAATGTAACAACTGCAAGCGGAAGTTACCCCCTGCTCCTCAGCCCGGATGGATACGGTGTAAGTGCCGTGATTTCCCACCACCTGGGCGGTAATATTCGTGTCCAGGCGCGTTCCGTTAAAAAATTTCCCAACATATCGCCTGGCCTTGTCGCCTGGTTCGCCGGGCCAGTGGCGACGAAGCGCCGCTTTGAGAACGTCTATATCTGTTGACATTGTTTACTTCCTGTTCGGGTCTATGTTTGACTGCTTCCGGCAATTTGATGGTGCTGTTTATGCCATCAGCTTATCCTGCCCTCTAATCTATCTCACCCGTTGCCAATGATATAATACCATACCGTTGCATTTTATGGTAAAGGTTGAGTCGCTAAACGATTTATTTGATCAGATTTTTACCCTGGTCGTTGACTCGGTACCCCATATCCACTTTTTGACAAATAGCTGGGTCAAGTTATCATAATCTCTATATCCCCCCTGCTTCTTCGGAAGCAGGGGGCAAGGCCGTAGCGCAAGCTGCGGCTTCTATATTTACTGACATTATTCTGAACGATGGCATTGGTTGATTGTCGCTATACCGAACTTGAAAAAGAGCAGCAAACCCCCGCTTGAGTTTACTTGCCTCTTCCAGCCGCACGGGGTACAGTCCCGCATCAAAATAATGTATAGTGAGGATGATTGATGGAAAAGATTATAAAAGAGGACTCTCACTGGTGGTCGTGGTCACAATCGACATGCCGGGTTGATATTGAGCATCCGGCTGGCGGTTTGAACTTTCCCTACAGCCAGTTGTTAAGACTGGCTTTTTATTGGTTTGAAAAGAAGTATCAAGATGTCAATGTTTGACTTATCCTCGCCTATGGTATAATGTGTACCAAGACATGCGGTAAGAAGTCAAGTAGAACATTGACAAAGAAATAGGCATTCAGGGAGTGAGAGGCTGAAAACAAGCGTACTCGTA
>JAFGDY010000016.1 GCA_016931895.1 Anaerolineae bacterium | reverse complement strand
CTGCGGTTTTTGAAGTTGTTTTGCCGGTGGAGTTGGTTTATCGTCGAAAGTATTTTGCTAACCCGGCAGCGCCTTAGCTTAGCGTTAACTGGCTACATGCTGGCAAAAGGAGGCTTATGAGTCACAAGCATTATGTAGGGATTACACAAGTTTTCCGGCTGTTGCAGGGTTACTTGACGCGCTTGAACCTCTTATTGAGCAACTTAATAATTTGCCTGATCGGGAAGAGGGAGCGGCGCTAAAAGCCTGGCTTTGTGTGTGACGACTCATCAACAAAATGAGCCATCGCATGCTTGATAATGTCTCTTAAAATGTCGGCTAAAATAATCAATGCAAGGGCGTCCCCAATATTTTTAAACTGATGCGTAGAATGTACTACTCCAGCTTCATCCCTGGATACTGTTATAATGATCTCGCCTACTTTTTCCATTATTTCAAACCGTTTTCGGCAATAGTCAAGCTACGCTTGCACTCATTCAAATAAACCATCAGGTTACTTAACCGTTGCACCCCCGCGTCGTTTGCCGGCAGCTCGTCAACCGTTTTCTCGACTTCTATCACCAACTCATTGATTTCCTCCCTGATTTCGTGTGTTCTCATGATAAATTCGTCCATCGTTGCTCCTACGTTACCATGATAGATTGAATCGTCAATAATTGCTCCACCAGGCACTCTATTTCTCCCTGCCCGGCGGTGCAACTAAACGTGATAGTATTCACCTGGTTTTTCGCTAGGTAACTGGTTACATTTAGATCATCAATGTCTATAGCCGCATTGCTAGGCGCCCATGGCCCCCCCCATGCCGCCGTTCGGTCGGTACCGTTGATGGCCACACTGATGTTTTGCGGGTACACGGTATCTTCGTACAAACCATACACCAGGTCATGCGTGTGGCTCGTGTCGGCGCTGGAAACAATAGCCCCATGTGTGTGAGGATCACTCGAAGAAACAACCGCTCCATGAGTGTGTGCTTCACTGGTTGTTGATTCAATACTACTTGTTACCGGGGGAGAAGCCGATCCCACCCACGCTAATCTGTCGGGAGCCGTATTCGTATCTAAAAACAATTGGTTTAAACCAACCGTGTAATTTACCTCGGTACACTGCACCGAATGGCTGTGCGTTCCCCCGCTGCCAATTGTAGTAGTATGCGTGTGCGCCCCTCCGCTGCCAATTGTAGTAGTATGTGTATGGCTACTTCCGCCCTGGGAAGTCGTAACGCTACTCCGCAGCGGCGATGTACTGAACTTCAAAATAGCCCGATTAATCGCCAACACCTCGCCCTTGAGTCTTACCTTGAAAATTGCGGTATGAGTTGAATCTATTCGTTTGGTGTAAGGTCCATTGGGTGAATGGGTCAAATTCGGCTGCACGTGGACCTTCTGTACCGCCGTGTCTCTCATCAATTTCGATAATAAATCGCTATCGCTGGTCCGCCGCTGCGAAGTGGTGGCCACCGCCAATTTAACCCGCTGCTCGCCCCTGGCGTTGTAAGTCTCGTCAATATCCAGTACCCATAAATTCTCCTCAACGTCAACCCATTTGTACGGTTTCCCCTGGTACATGGCAATTCCCCGAAAAACCACCCCTATTGTGTCCCCGGGCAATAACCGAGTGGAGTCCAGCTTCGTCGCTCCTACCGCGTAATATGTCCGGCTTTCTTTCCACCGCAACAACGCGGCCAGGGCCGACCAGTATAGCGCGTTGGCCGCGTTCTGCATGTCGGCAGTGCTGTTTGTCAGAGGTCTGATTCCGCTTTGCTCAAATGGGCGTTCAATCACGCCATAAATGGCCTGGCTTGCCGCGTCCTCGATGTAATAAAACTCTGAACCGTCGGCGTTGACCCCAGTCTGTACCGGGTAACTGGGATGCGTGCTAGTGGCGTATAGTAACGTTAATTGCGTAGTCCCCACGCCTGCCCCTACCGGGATCAGCCGATTGATTACCTCGCCGCTTTCCTCAGTAATCTCCAGAGCGTTAATAAAAGCCACGTCTGCGTTATTGGTCAACTCCCTGGGCACATTCTCAGGCCGGATCAGACGCAATCCGCTGTCGTCGCCAAATTCACCAAAATCCAACGTCCGCGCCGCGGACAATCTAAAATGCCGTCCCCACCGATCGCGCAATACGTCCAGGGCTTCCAGCACGCTTTCGCCCTCATAACTAACGGTCGTATTGCCTATCCCGGTTTCAACGCTTCCGGTAGTCCATCCTCCGGCCAGTCCCACCAACGTGCTCACTACGCTGTCAACCGCTACATTATCAAAATTCCGCCTGAAATAGCAGTTTTTATAGGCCAACTCAATTAGGGTGTCATCCGCCGCAATTGCCAGCTTTGCGCCCTGAGTTTGATTGCTTACAGTTGCGTGCCGGTACGTGCCCAGGTCGCCATAAACCTGGTGATGAATCCTATACCATCGCCCGGCCCCCACTACCGCCGTTTTTTGATCAATCGCTTGCAGCGTAATATCCACCCCGCCGATTTTATCCAATAACCGGCGGCGCTTAATGCTTTCTATATTCGTGATCGGTCCGTCGCCAACCTTGTTGCCGCCGGCGTCAAGTACGTCAATCCGAAACATCAAACGTCAGTGCGTATTTTATTGATCGTCGCCTGATAGTCGCTCTGGAACGCCGCCTGATTATTCAGGAATTTCCCAACGTTCTCGGCCAGCGTTGTGAAAGCCGCCACATCAGCCGCCGTTACCCCGGCTGCGGCAATATCCTCATCCGTAATCGGATCGGCCCCGCCGCCGTTGTACCCTCGGTCAAAATACACTTCAAACAACACTTGAAATTTGGGCGCAATTTGACCCAAAATAGTGCTAACGTCCTGAGACGCGGTTACAAAATCAAGTTTCTTTGACATCGTCTAAAAAGCCTCCTGCGGTAAGTTCATTTTTTAATAGATCGGGCCATTTGGCCCGTTTACTCGCTATTTTAGTCGGATAATCCTGACGCGCTTTTTGCGCCGCCAGCAATGTGGAAACAGCCGCAATGTACTCATCCCCCGGATGCCAGGCCAGGTCTTTTGGCTCATTATCCAAAAAATGTCTAACGCCCGGCTCATACAATCTTTCCCGTGATCCATCCGGCAGGCCGGGATAATCTGCGCCCAAGTCAACCGCGAAATTTTGAGGTGTATCCATATATATGCCAATGATTGTTCGAATAATGATCAGGTTATCAGGATGGTGATGAAATTGGGCCATCATAGTACCCCCGTATAGATAATAAAATTAATAATATAGTAAGGCATCATATTGGCATGAGCGCCGCCCCCCCCCGTGCTTCCGGTTAAGGCGTCGCTTCTGGATGCGCCAGCTTCGGCAAATAAGTCGTAATTTGCATCTGTAATCGCCAGAGCCGAGCCATCAAGCACTTTTGAGGACGAATGCGGATGCGCCGGTATCATCGTCGTGTCAAGCGTAACAGTTTCCGCGCCGCCCACGCCGCCCATTAAGTCTGCCGCCGCTGCTGTCACCCGGTTAGCACTCGTGCCGCCCATATCGTCCTGGCCCACCGGCGCGCGTCCGCGCAGGTCAGGCAATGGCATGCGTTTATTAGCGGCAAAATCCGCCGCTGCAGATGCGCCGCGTGTGGTAGGTGTGCCGCTGCTATTCTGTATAGTTAAAGTAGTGTTATCAAAATTTGTCCACAAAAACGTGAATAATTCTTCCGCGTCATCGTCGGCCAGGGCCGTGCCGCCCGACGACGCCGAGCCAACCGTTTTTCCATCCGTCAATAGCCAACCGTCTGGTGCAGTGTTTGAACACCACATCCGTATCTCGCCAATCCTGATACCAACTTCTCTCCAATCGCTGCCGTTATAAATATAAAGCGCGTCCAAATCGGTCCGGTAACACAAGTCTCCATCGCCGGGAGAACCGGGGAAGGATGAGCCTACATTGGTCACTGCGTCAATGGCCGCATCCAACTCTCCCAACGGACTATTAATAATGGCCGCGTTTCGGCTCGCCCCGGTTGCTATCGCAGTATGATGGTTAGTCGTCATTTAATATACCCTCGCCCAATGAATTTCCAGCGTACCGCCGCCCGTAAAACTAATTGAGTTATTGCCTACGATTAAGGAAAACATCCGTATTTGTTCATCCCCAATGGAGAGGTACTCCCACACGTTCACGCCGTCAATAGTCGCGGTCTGCGCGCCCAGGTCTATCAGCAAAAACGACCCAGCCGCGATTGTGCCCGTGTACTGCACCCACTCCCCGGTAGTTGTGTTTTCTACCTTCGGATCAGTGCTGCTGCCCTTCACCACAATCAACCCCCGCGTGATCCGGTCCCCCCCGGTGTTATTTATAGAAAAATCCCCCGCCCCCACCTGGCTGGTGTAATTCTCGTCAAATATACCGCCGTCATCTAGCAAGCCGCCGTCGTCTAAATATCCAATATCGTCAGCGTCTTCAAACCATGGCCAGCTCACCTCGAATGTCAGCTTTACCGGCAGGTGTTGTAAATAATCCGGCTTATATGGCGCCTGCACGCGCTTTAATTTGGCCCAGGTGCCGCGCTCGTCATCGTCGCGCATTTCTATGATCAGCCAACCCAGTCCTTTATTGGCTTTTGCTCGCAAACTGTCCAGAGTATCATCCACCGTTGTGTAGGCGCTCTCCACAATCTCAAACGAGCGGGTAATAACCAGCGGTTCCCGGTATTGCTCGCTTCCGTCCGCGTCAAACGCCCCGGCCAGGGGCAGTTTCACCAGGTTGCTTCTGAAATCTAACGGGATATCGTCTTCAATCTCGTATTGACTCAGGGCCAGGCCGTCAAAACTCTTTATCTTCACGCCGCCACCATCACGCCCCGGCTCCGCAGCTCGTCCACAAACCCTCGCCCGGCTCGCCGCCCGCCCTCTTCATCGTTGGCAAATATAGAGATGTTGAACATCGGCCCGCCGCTTTGTCCTGGCGGGGAAATGACTTCTCCTCCATGCACCATGGCCATCATTGGCGATCCTATAGGGCCAGGCACAACGCCGCCGTCAGCAAATCCCAAAAAACCAAAACCGGCGTTAGATACCATTCCGGCCGGAGTCAAATTCGCCAATCCTTGAGCCGCCTGTTGTATAGATGACAATGATCCAAAGTCAAAATTTGCTATGGCGTCCAATTGCTCGCGCAAATATTCCGCCGCTTCTGCCGTATTATGGAATCCAATAGCCACAAGCTGAATGGTGGCCACGATTAGGTCAAGGGTAGCTTTGAGCGCCGCAATCGCAATATCCATGCCGGTTGTATCCTCGGTTGCTATCCCTAATGCCTGCGCAATCCTGACCAAAGAATCATTTACTACAGCCATAGCCGGGCCAATCGTATCTCTCATATCCACGCCAAATTGGGCAAAAACTGGTTGCGCCTCCCTCATAAAACCACCGGCCAACTTTATACCATCATAAAGTAAGGGTAATATTTCTTGGGCCGCAGGTTCCATTGCTACAACAAATTCTCTTCCTAGCTGAGTTAGGGCATCTTTCCAGTTCATATTTTCTTGCGTGGCCTGTGCGGTAGAGCCGTTGATGTCTCCTAATTTGTTATTTATCGGATCGAGCGCCAATAGCGCCTCTTGCCCCAAGTCGTCCCAAAATGATACAAACAACGTCCGCCCCGCTTCGTTCCGCAGCAAGCTGTCATCCATGCTTCCTATTTCAGCTTGAATTTGCTGCAACGCTTCTACCCCGGTAATTTTGCCGTCATTAAAACTAACCGCTATGTCGGCCAGGGCGGGGTTGATCTCTCTCAGTTTATCAACAACGGCCGTGTCCTTTAGGCTGGTTAAAAATTCCTGCGTCGCGTCTCCTATTTTGTCGGTATTAAAAATGCCCGCCTCTAAGCCGCTATTTAACAGGTTTAGGGCTTGTTCTCCGGTCAAACCCAGTTCGTTAAAATCTTGTGAGTATTCTGTCAATGTATCAAGAAAATCATCGGCCACATTGAGGTTGTTTTGCAAGCCCGCTGTAATAATATCAAGCGCCTCTTGCCCGCTTTGGGCTATATTGTTTTTTAGCAATGCATCTACTGTGCGCATTGATTCGGCCACGTCTATTTCAAATACGTCCCCCATGGCCACGGCTTGCGCTGTTAAATTCTCTAATTCGGCCCCGGTTTCTCCGGTGGTGCGTTGGACGATAATTTGCGCGTCAGCCAAATCTTCTAAAGCAACATTAACCACTCTTGCGTCGGTATAAACATTGGTCAAAGATGATTTAAAATCATCCATCTCCTCAGACGTATGTCCGGTTTGTCTCTCTACGTCCTTTAATACGCCATTTAGATCGTCCGTAAAGCTCAAGGTTTCTTTGGCGGCAATAGTAGCAGTAGTGCCTATTAGGGCTAACGCTCCGGTCACAAGGGTTAAGCCGCCAGTCGCCAGGGTACTGGCCACACCATCCAGATTACTCATGGATTTCCCTAATCCATCAAAGGTTTTTTTGGTGGTGTCTTTGGCGTCTATTACAATTCTGAGGATAGTTTCGTTAGGCATTTTTTACAGTTGCTTCTATAGACTTATATGCCATCCAGCGACTAATCACGTCCGCCGGTGTATTGCGGTATTGTTCGTATGTCCAGCCAAAAATCTCGCAAAAAATCATAGTTTGGTGGTCTATAGACGTAAAGGTTGGTTTTTCTCTTTTTCGCACCGCCTCATAATACGCTATGATGCGGTGCCTTTCAGCTTTGGGATATTGCTTTTTATGGCTTTTGCAATCTCAAAAGCCAAAAGGGTAACTATGTCAAACGGCAATTTTCTAATCGCTTCGCTGTTTGGGCTTTTAGGGAAGGTATAATCTTGATAGGCTTTCCCTCCCAAGTTCCAGGAGACTAAACAAAGTTCCACCAATTTAGTATCTGATGGGCAATCCTCATAATCGCCCCGCGGTGGGTTGATCCATAATTCAACCTCTAACTCGTTAAATTTAACTGGAACTATCCGCTTTTCCCACATTAGCTTGCCCTGTTATTTTGCATCGTAAACTCAAACATAAACCCGTTGGTCGAGTCGTAAATTGCGGCAATATCAAACCTTACTACGCTCATCTCTGCGTCTTCCTCGATCACGTTTGTCATCAGCACGCACGGAATATCAATATACAAATAATACTTGTCCGCGCCGCTGATGATCACGTTATTGCCCAGCGCCA
The DNA here is from genome assembly GCA_016931895.1 of Anaerolineae bacterium. Classification (NCBI taxonomy): domain Bacteria; kingdom Bacillati; phylum Chloroflexota; class Anaerolineae; species Anaerolineae bacterium. The sequence goes on along the minus strand of JAFGDY010000016.1, from coordinate 26,702 downwards.
GCCGGAGCAGTCGCTCCGTTACCGCTTCCTGGTTTGTGATTTCGCTCAGCGTGGTAGCGTTCAACTCGCCCAAAATCGAGCCGGTCAGCGTGCGCCGCCCCCGGGCCAGCCCCGCAATGTAGCGGTCGTTGGTCCCCCGCCGCTTGCGCTGGAGATTGTTTTTAACCTCAATATCCCAACTAATTAAAGTCAAATCCTTTTGCGTGGTGCCCGGCGTCCCGCCCAGGGCGTCCACGTAAAAATCCAACTCCCAGCCCTGCACCACGTTGGTCGCGTGATCGCTCAGGCCGGTCAAGCTAGAATCGTCTCTCTGCTTGCACGGCCCGGATAACTCCACTGTCACGTCGTCCCCGTTGGCGTTTCCGCTCAATTTCAACGAATCGCACATCGCCCCCGGCGCTTCCCACACCTTGCCGCTGGCGTCCCACTCCACCGTGGCGCTGGCCAGGGTATTGTCGGGCGTAAACGTCCACACGTAAGGGCCGCTCCCGGTTGGCGTCGGATCGTTGTGCACGGCCAGCTTCAACTGCTCCACCAGGTCGTCCAGGTCCAACCCGCCCTTAAACATCCAGTCGTAATCCAAAACCGGCACGCTGGCCCGGTGATAAGCGTCATAACTTCCCCGGTCCTCGTTTTTTAAGGTCGGCTCAACGCCCGCCGGCTGGATATTCCCTTGCCCGTACCAGATTCGGGTGGCCGCCACTGCCGTGCCCCAACCCGATTCAAGGCCCACCTGTAATTTTCTGAGCGCAATGTCACCCATTATTTTTCTCCTTTTGCTGCGGTGGGCGGTTCGGCTCTAGCTCGTAGCAATTCGTTTCCACCAGCCGCTCGGCCTCAGCCGCGTTATCCACCGTAATGTCGCGCCGGGGGTAGCCTTGCACGTAATCTCCCTCGTCGCCCACAAATTTTAATTTTATTTCTTTTTTGCTCATGATGCTCCTACCTGTGGCCTCACTTCCACGGTAATAAACTCCGCCCGGTAGGGGATCCCGTCCACCACCGGGTAAGATGTTTCGCTGTCCTGATCTACCGGAATTTTGCAGATATGCAGAACTGAATCGTTGGCGTTATTTAGCGCAAATTGGGCAATGGCCTGCATCAACGTGTCCAGCGTATCTTCGCTGGCCGCCACTCCGGTTGATAAGTCTCGTCTCACCCAATTGCCAATGGCAAATCGGTAGGTGTATAGGTATGGGTTCTGCCCCGGCCTGAAACCAAGAGAGGACACCGTGCAACACGGCGATTTTCCTTGCAAATCCCTGGGCACGTGGTCAAACACCGCCACGTAAGCCTCAATTTGCGCGTCAATCAGCGTGGCCAATCGTTCCCTTACTGTCTGTCGGCTAGGCACCGAAAGCGTCACTGATCTCTCCTTGCAGCCCGCTCACTATTTGCGCCGCTACATTCGCCCCCTCGTCGCGGGCCGTTTCGCGAATATAGCTATACTTTCCCCCGGCCATGTACTCAAGCGGAAGGGCATACACTACATTGGTACGGATATTGGCTTCCCTGTCCTCTACAAACGGATGCAAGCTGTTTTTGAGCCGTCCGGTGTCTACCTGCACGATTCCGGTCATGTACCGGTGCAGCCGCAAAATACTGCGACTTAATAGTCCCTTGCCGCCCTCGGTAATAAGCTGGGCTACCTGCACCAACTTATCTTGCGTTTCTTTTAATCCGTCAATTTCAACCTTGGCCGCGCCGGTTTTAGCCATCAGGCCGCCCCTTTCAGCTCGCCTATTACCAGGTGCAGCATATTACCCCACTCCGCCGCCGACCGGACCCGGTACGTTATCCCATCCACAATATAATTGTCACCTTCTTTTATGTCCGGTAACTGGTCTACCGTCTGGCCGTCGTCGGTATGGCTCTGCTTGCGCACAAACGTCTGTTTATACTCCCTGGCTGCGCCTTCCAGCCCGGCGTCCGATACAATGTCGGCGTCAACCGGATACAGCCCCGGCGCCGCCAACCCGCTCAAATGATTGCTCATCCCGGAGCCGGTCGCATTGCGCTGCGTGCTGGCCGTTTTAGTGGCCAAAAAGTTGTACCCGTAAGAATCGCCTTGATAAATCGTAGTCACCAGGTATAATCCTCCCGCTCGTGTCGCAGCGGGCGGCTGACCACCTGCCGGTTTCCTGCGCCGCCCTCGGCGCTGGTTAAATCTTTCAATGCGGCACGCTTCTGGCTCAATTGCTCTGAGTGCGGACCTATTGAAAAATCAACCTCTACCGCGTAGTCAATCTGCGCCTTCTCCAGCATAGCCTGCAACGCGGCGTCAATGATCGCCTTCACCATGCCGCTGTCCGCCCAGCGGACATTCGTCAACCCGGTCTTGGGATCAATCGCGCCCATGGTCCGCAGCGCGTCATCCACTGCATCGGTGTAATCGCCTTCGGTTTGGGTGCCGCTCAGGGTGGTGCTATAACTCCGGTCCGTGGCCACGCGCCCCAACTTGCGAGCCACTGCCGCCGCAATCTGCGCCCGGGTAAGGGGCACAAACCACAGCCACACGTCATCAATTTTTACGTCACCGGCGGCGCTGGCGTTGGTGAGGGTCAGGGTATAGGTAGTGCCTTCGGCCAGGCCCACGCTGATCTCATTTTCGGTCCAGGTGTCGGCCGTGCCGGATAGATTCTCGGCGGTTACGGTATTGCCGTCGCCGTCGGTGATCGTCGCTGTGGCCTGGCTACCGCTCAGGTCGCTGCCCACTGCTTTCACGCTCAGGTGCAGCGTAAACGTGCGATAGCCGGTTACAACAAAATCCTGTTCCACGTACCCGCCCCCGGTTTCCAGCACCGCCACGCCGTAATGGTCATCGCCGTCTCCGGCGCTATAGCTGGCGTTGCTGGCTGTCCAGTTATCCAGGTTGTGCAAAAATCTTCCGTTGTAAATCCGGCTTCGCTCGCTCATCTGTGGTTACTCCTTGCCGCCTTCGCCCTCGCCTTCGTCGGGTAACACCGTCTCCGGCTCAAGTTCAGGCTTCCAGGGTTTGGCCAGCCGAGTTTTCAGGGATTGGATTTTGGTCTTTTCGTAGGCCGCAATCTCTGTTTTGGTCGCCAACCGGTAGCCTGTTTGCTTCAAGCGCGTTTCCGCATGCTCCCGCGTCACAACATGGATAGTGCCGGACGGGTTTACCAGGTAATACTTTTTGTCGCTGGCCATAATCCCCTCCTACCGCCCCACGGCTATCAGGGTAATGGTGATAGTGTCGGTGCTGGTCAGATTCTGATATATCCGCATATATTTACCAAACACCGGCACGCGCGTAATGTCTGACCCGTCCGCCGCGCTATTGCTCACTAAGGCCAGCCCGTTCACCGCATTGGTGCCGTCAATAGAGTATTGCACGGTCAGGGTGGTTGTGTTCACGGTGCCGTGGTCGATCACGTGCTGAACATCAATAGAATCGAAGGCCGATACGTCCCGCCATGAAGTGTAGGTGTCTGCCGCAACAGCGGTCGCTGTCTGAAAGTTAAAGAGTTTGGCTTCCTCGGTATCCAGGATATTAGAAACCGGCGTTGGCGCTGCCGGCGGCGCCGCTTGGGCTGCGGGGTTCTGAATAGCTACCAGGCTGATCGCTGCCAGAAGCATAATCAGCACTATTAGGCCAACAACGTTAAAAATCTTGCGTTTCATGGTAAAAAATCTCCTTTTTTCTGGGCACAGAGGCGCTCAGAGCCTCTGTGCCAAATATTTACTCAAAAAGTCTGCGGTTGATTTAGATTTCGGTCGTAGAAACAACCACACCGTGATCGTCGCGCAACTCGGCCACGCCATAAAGCACGTCCACTGTCACCTTCCACCCCAGGTAATCGTGGTCGTAACTCATGGTCACTCGCAAGCCCACGCCGTCTTCGGCCATCGCGGTTTGCACTACCCCGGCCCCGTTGCCGTCTTGAGGCATGGGGCGGGTAGCCAGCACCATCGCGTTTTTATGAAAGAACAGGTTCTTACACTCGCTCGAGGCTACCGCGATCTTTTGATCTAGGAACATCTGGAACCCGGCAAACCGCCCGCTGTAGGAATCGGCTGCCACGCTGCTTCCCAGGGACTCGGCGTAATCGCGGTTCACGATCCGCTCAATGGAGAGCATCTCATATTCGGCGTCTTCGTGCAACACCGCGTAGCGGTCGCCCAAAGGCGCTTTGGCCGAGTTCAGCAACCGGCGGGAGTTGCGGAAGTCATCCTCCCCCAGGCCCGTGGTCGCGTCAACGGTTTGGCTGAAACCGGAATACAGGGCGGACAGGTCGCTGTCAATCTGCTCCCCGATCACCTTGATCCCGTCTTCCATATACCCGGCCAGCAGGTTGGGCCGCGAAAGCACCCGCGCAAAATCTTCCAGCAAAAAAGACACTTCCTTGTGTTTGTTCAAGGTTACGCTCTTTTTGATGGTGCTGGGCGTTTGCAGCGTAATGGTGCTGTTTTCGGTCTTGTCATTCGCGCTTAAAGAGCCGCGAATATTAATATCTACGGTTTGACCGTAAACGGCCACCTCGTTGTCCCAATCCCGTGCCACCAATCTGGCCAGCACAGTATTGGCCTTTAAATATCCCAGGGCCTCCGCCGCCACAATCGTCGCAATCGCGTTGGCCGTTTCGGTTGAAGTGATGTTTGCCATCGTTTATCTCCTTATTTATAAGAATTTGGTTAGAATGGCTCCACTTCGTTTTTTACGGGCAACGGCCCCGGGGAGCGTCGGCCAGGTTACTGGCCTATTTCCTGCGCCCAAAGTTGTTCCTTCTTTTCTCTGATTTCTTTGGGCGTCATTTTGCTTAAATCCAACGGCTTGCTGCCGCTGCCCCTGCCTGCGGGCGGCACGCCCGGCCCTTCGCCGGGTTTCATAAAAGTGAGCAAGATATCGGCGTCGGCTTCCATTTCCTCTACCGTATCGCCTCGTAACCGGGGAGCCAGGTCGGGCGGCAGGCCCTTTTTACTGGCTATCTCTAATTGTTGCCGCTTCAGTCTTTCTGTCTTTAACTCGATTTCTCGCTGCTCGGCCAATTGCTGCCATTTCCCCTGTTCGGCGGCTTCCTTGTCGCTTCGCTTTTTTTCCGCCTCCTGAAGCTGCTGTAACTCGGCCTCCGCCTTTTTGGCCCGGGAATTCAATTCCTTGAATCTCTGATGTTGAAAAACCTCGTCCCACGAGCGTGGCACGCCATCGCCTTCCGGGGCTGGCGGATCCGCCGGTGGCTCCGCTGGCGGCGTAGAGGGCGGGGTTCCGCTGTTACCGCCGCCGCCGTCTGCATCAAATAAAATGTAGGGTCTGAACATAATTTGCTCCTCTTCGTTTTTTACGGGCAACGCCCCGCTTGTTATTTTTTACTCTTCTCGGCGTCTCGCCGTTTGAGTTCTGCTTTAGCCGCTTCTGTCATTGCCGCGGTGGTCATCTTCGAGCCTTCCTCAAAACTCGGGTGATAAGCCACGCTGCTACTCCGGCACCGCCAATGAAACGGCGGGAACATAATCTTTTTGGCGAATCGCGGCTTGCCGGTCAAGACATAAGGCTCTTCCAATTCCCTGATCTGCCCGTGCGCCTTCAAACACGTTTCGGTGGTCCGCTCTTGAATTACTGCCACCAGTTGTTTTTTTAAGCCGTCTATATTCTGCCGCGCCTCTTCATACACAGATTGCCGTGAGGCGTTATTGGCCTCTATTACCGTTTTTCTGGCCAACAATTCTGCCGCGTTTTTTCCTTGCCGCGCCAGACTCACCCCGTCCGGGGTTGGTTCAGCGGCTAATAGCCGTTGCACCATCGTTCTAAAGCTATCGCCGCGGGCCAGGCTGGTCAATAATTCGCTGGTCAACGTGCGCCGGTACTGCTCGCTGATCCCCTCCACCTGGCGCATAATCGCATCTAATAGAATCGGCAACCGCCGGTCAATCCCCGTAAACGGCGCCACGTTGATCTTTAACCGCGTCGCCAGGCGTTCCAATTCCCGCTCGGCAATCTGCAAGCCCAACTGCTGGCTTTCGCTCAATCCGGCCCGCATAATATTTGCGTGCTGGCCGGTCAGCTCAACTAATTGCTGCTCAATCTCCCGCAGTAGGCCCGCGTCCCTGGCCAATTCGCGGATAGCCTCTGTATTCGGGTTGTCGCCAAGCTGCTGGAACCGCTCCAGCAAAATTCCCGTCATCTCCCGGCGGGCGCGTTCGTAAGCCTCAATCACCAGTTTGGCCGTCTCATCCTCCAGCCGGATCACCCGCCGCTGCGCCTGGATGATCTTGCCGTCAGCCATTCGGCCCGCCGCCGTCCTGTTCGGCCGTTATGTCCGTATTGTCGCCGCCCTCGTCTCCCGGCCCCGGTTCCACCCCGGCCAGCGCCTGCATTTGCTCCAGGTTAAGCCGTTGCATTTCAATGCTCATCTCGGTGATTGGATCCATGGGCAGCACGGCCCGCTTGCTATCAAAGGCCAGCCCTTCGTCATCCAGGGCCGCCACCTCTCCAATTCCCATGCTTTTCCCGGCCAGCCCCGCCATTCGCAATGCGTCAGCCAGCCCATGGTCATAATTGGGGCGACACCGTTTGATCTTTAGTACCAGTTCCATCAACTGCAATTCTAGGGTAGCGGTGGCAATCTGGTCTTTTTTGCGCAGTTCATCAAAAGCCAATTCGGGCAAACTGCCGTGCACCTGGTCGCGTATCTCCCGGATAAACTCCAAAATGCCGGGCAAATCAACCTCCGGCACTAACGCTTCCACTTTGGCCCCGTCCGGCACAAACCATACATTATCGCCGCTCTTAACCAGGTCTCCGGCCTCGGCCCCCATCACTACCCATTGCGGTTCGGCGTGTTTGCCGATTACGTCCGCCAGGTAGCTGGCCAACTGGTTTACTTCGTCCAACATCGGGATGGCCTTTTGGTAGGTTGCCTCGCCCATTAGCTCGCCGGTCTCTATGTGCCGAATCTCTACCACCGGCACAAACTTTAATTCGTTAATATATTCCGGCTCGCGCCCGTCAAATCCCAACGGCTGTCCGTCCTTAAACGTGCGTATCTGCTCCGCTGTCACCACCTCGGCGTATTCATACTCTTTTCCGCCCCGGTCGTTGCGTTTTTCCACAATAATGGCCATCGTCGGCCGGTCGTCGTAATCGCCCGTCTCAATCAGCAGAAACGTTGTCGGCGAAATAGGCTTTATTACTACCCGCCGGCTCTGGCGCAAATCCGATATTTTCAAGCCGCTCAGCCCGTATTGCGCCCCAAAATGCACGTATAACACGCCGTCTCTATCCCAATCCGACCAATCAAATACCTGGTCAATGGCCTCTTGCCACGCGCCGGGCGCGTCCTCGGCCAGCGCCCATTCACCGGGAATGATCCCTGCGTCCACGTCAACCGCCCGCGCCAACGGTAAAAACAGCGGCTTAATGCCCTTGTAGAGCCTGGGCCATAGCCAGCCCACCTGGTCGCGCACGCTTCTATAAATTGTGCCGTCATAATACCGCTTGCGCCGGCTCAATTCCTTTAGCCGCTCGTCCCAACGGGCTTTAAATGGCTTAAATTCGTCTACTTCAAAAATGCTATTAACTTTTGCCATGTTCCTCTAACAGCCGCTTGATTTCCTCGTCGCTTCGGGCCGGGCGTTCCGGCTCGGTCGTTGGCGGCGTTTTGCCGTACCAATCCACCTTCCCGCTGCGCATCGCCTTTCGGTGCGCCGCCATTACGCCATATCTGGCGCAATCGCCCGCGTCATCCCCGCCAATGCCGTCGTCGTCAATATCCACCTTTAGCACGTCCTCCGGTTTATGCGGGTTGTGCTCCAAAATCGGGAGCGTCTCAATCAATCTCGGGCACGTTTCAAAAATCGTCCACCGGGGTGGTATACCCTGGTCTACGTCCCCTAATCGGGCCAGTATTTCCGCCCAGCCGTTCACCCGGTCCATATTGGCTGGCCTCAACGTAATGCCCAGGGCCTTGTACTTCTTGGCCACTGTTGGCCCGTCATCTTTCTGGGCAAACACGTCAGCCCCGGCCACAAACGTGTATAGCCGTTCCAAACTCGCGCCCCACCGGTCCAGCATTATCTTGATAGCCCCGGCGTGCTGGCTCACCTGCATCCGTTGCCCGGCGTGCTCGTCTACCGTGTACAAATGGCCGTCGTCATCCTCGGCCCACAGATGCACTACCGTGGGGTGAACGTAGCCGTAATCCATACTGCACCACACCCGCCAGCCATCCGGTATCCGCGTAAACGGCGGCCTGCGCACGTGCGTATCGTGCCTGAAAGTGGTAAAGAACTGTCCGGCGGCAATATCCCAATCGCCGTAGCGCCAGGCTCTCAATAACCAACCCGTCAGTTGGTCCAGTTTGCGCCGATATTCCGGGTTCACAAACCGGTTATCGTCAACCGTCGCCTGGATAAATCGTGTCTCGGCGCTTCTCTTCGTCCTGGCCGGTGAAACAAACCTGTTTTTATACCAGGCGTGTCCAACTCCGCCCGGGTTGGTAGTCGTGTAAATCCTGGGCCGCCAGCCCGGTTTGCTGGTCCGGTTTACGCTCTGGATCGCCTCAAATTTACGCCAGGTCAGCGCGGTGGCTTCCTCTACGCCGATTACGTCATATTCCAATCCCAGATACGAATCAATGTCTTTTTCATCTTTGAAATGTCCCAGAACAATTCTGGACCCGTTAGGGAAGCGTAACGTATTGCTAACGTATTCATGCGCTACTCTGGCAAACAACCGGGGGCGCATGTCCTCAAACGCTTCTCTTACCGCTTTACCTATCTTGCGCAGCACCAGGGCTTTCAGGCCGTCGTATCGCTGGCAGTCGTCAACCCCTATCTGGGCCAGCATCCAATAACTTTTGCCGCCGCCCCTGGCTCCGCCGTAGCCTAACTCTGTAGGCGCGCCGGGGGCATCAAACTCCCTGGCTGCTGCGCTGGCCAGCAGTTGTTTGGGCTGTAAAACAACGCCGGCCCGTAGGAAATTTTCTAACTGGTCAGGTGGGCAGCCGGCAGTGTGCGCTTCACGGACCAAAACTTCAAGATTATCAATCGTCGCCCCCGTACACCTTGCCGATCAATTCCCTCAAAACCTCCGGTAGCGGCGCCAGCTCCGGCGCGTCTAATTGGTGCCGTTGCGTAAATAACTTATGGTGCTGCCCCACCAACTGCTGCGCCTTCAGGCTATCGTAAAACTCCACTACCAATCGCCCTTCCGTGTCGTAACTGATCTTCTTGACAACGTGCCCCAGCCCTGCCTCGTGAATCTTTTTTAGGTCAATACCAACCTGGCCGCCGTCCAGTGTAGCAAAGCTTAGCACGTCAAACCGCGCCGTGTCCGCCAGGCGGACAAGCACCTCGTCGGCCGTTAGCTTCATCTCTTCCAATCGCGCCTGGATCGCCTCTTTAATGTCAACATTTGACAACAATCGGCTGCCCGCTTGCCGCGGGTGCGCATATCCGGCTTCTGCGGCGGCCTGCGTCGCGTTCCACAAGCACAAATACGACTCAATGAACGCTTGCTGTTTTTTGTTAACGGCTGGCTTTGATGTCACCTACCCACCGCCCCACCTGCTCGGTCAATCTCGTCTGCGCCGAGATTGTTTCTTTTAAACCTTCCAGAGATTCGCACAAGGTTGCCATTGTGAGCTGAAGCTGCGCCCTGGCCTGCCAGATGTCATCTACCTCCCGCAATATCCGAAAGGCGATAAACAAGGCCAAAATATCCAGGCTAACGCATACTCCCAACGATAGGAGCAGGATCAGAAAAATTACCTCCTCGCTCACAATGACAACCTAAAAATATTATTCAGGCTTGATCAAAGCCGGCAACAGCTTGGCTATGCCGCTAATTTTCTTGGCTTTGTGCATCCCCCATAACAACGGGAATACATAAACCAGCACTTGCCAAAAACCGTTGCCGTCTAAAAAGTCGGCTGCGTAGGCGCCATAAGCTAAAACCAGGCCAATAGCCAAAGCCGTTATCGCTGCTACTGCGTCGGCTGCCAGACCCGTGATCTTTGACTTCTCGCCGTCGTTAACAATAGGCAACTTGCGGATAAATCGGGTGGCGTACATCGCCAGCAGGCTGGAAACAAAGGTAATAAAACCGGCCAGAATCTCTAAGCCCTCCTGGGCCGTGCCCGGCAGTTCTTCCGGCCAATCAAACGTAGGGGTCGGCTCTTCGGTCGGGTTAGCGGTCGGTGTAACCTCTACCGGTTCGTCGGTTGCAGTAGGCACCGGCGACTCAAACTGAGGCTCTTGGGCCATTGCCGGCATTGCGCTAAACAAAAAAACAAACACAACAACAAGAATGAGTAACTGCTTCATTTTTTTAGGTCTCCTTTTAATTATTTGTTTCAATTTCGTTTTCTCTTGGCTCGTTCAAACTAACTTGTTTTCTATGGCCCACTCGGTTAAATCACGGCGATCATCTAGGTGTAATTTTTTTTTGATGTGCTCCACGTGATCCTCTACGGTCCGGTGGCTGATGTTTAATTCTTCCCCTACCTGCCGACACGTGCCGCCAAACGCCACCAGTCGCAAAACCTCAAGCTCGCGCCTGGTTAAACGTTCCTTCACGCCCTCAGCGCCGGGCTTGGCGGGCGGATTCTGCGTCCACCTGGTTGTCCGGCTCTGAATGTCCAGAATCTCGGCTGCCTGAAACAACGTTTCCGCTGCCTGTTCCAGCTCGTGCGCCTGAAACGTGTTAAATTTCGGTTCTCCATAAAGCAATGATAGGCAAGCCGCCCCGCCTACCTCAAACGCCCTGGCTGAAGGTATAATCGGCGTCATCTTTATAACCTATCCACCGCCTCTCTCCGGCGGGCCGATGAACAATGCAAATAAACCGAAGTCGTTTTAATGTCCGCATGCCCCAGCAGTTCCCTGATAGTTTCCAGGTCGGTCGGCGGTTCCGTTTCCAATAAGCTAACCGCAAATGAGTGGCGTAAAGCATGTGGGTGCAAGTCTTTATTTATCTCTGCCCCCAACCCGGCGCTTTTTACCAATAACCTGATTGCGCGATTGCTGAGCCTGCGCCCAAAACGATTCAGAAAAACCGCCCCAGCATCTCGCTCTTGCACGTACAAGGCCAGCGTCGCGGCAATTTCGGCGTGCATCGGGATCAGCCGCTGTTTGTTGCGTTTGCCATGCCTGACCAGTATTGTCCGGTCGTCAAAATCCAGATCATGTAGGTCCAACATCTTTAATTCGTTGGAGCGCAGCCCTGCATACAACAAGGTTACAACTATCGCCCGGTCGCGGGTATTTAAATCTGCGGTTTGCAACCGTTTGCGTTCAGATGCGGTCAACCAGGTCGGTAATCGGTGTGCCATTGCCAACTTCCGAAAATAGTAATTTTCGGAACATAAAAATAAGAGCCGGCCTATCCCTGCGCTGGCGCAGTTCGTGCCGGCTCTACACCCCAAAAATCAGAATCAACGTAAATAAACCCCATGGTTATGGCCATCGCCACCGCGTGGGTCGTATTTGCGGCCCGCAATTGCCGCCGGGCCGCCTGTAAATGCGCGCTGGCCGTGCGCGGGCAAATTCCCATCTCCATGCCTATCTGTTTCGCTGTGCGCCCCCCGGCCGCCAGCTTCAACGCTTCTGCTTGCCGTTTAGACAAAAAAAAGGGGCGCGGCCTCTTCTGGCCTCGCCCCGGCGTGATCGCGCTGTCGGGCATATAAGTCTCGTTTTAAAAAAGGTCGTTTATTCCCGGTTGGGTTGCAATTCGGTCCGCAGTCGCAGCGGATATTCGGCAAATCGCAACTTGCCCCGTTTGACCTCTAGCACCAGCGTTCCTGAGCCTTCTTCGCCGGTGCTCTGGCAAAGTTGGTCAATTAGCTGGTCAATCAACTCTATCTGCGGCCACGTAAGCCGTAACAGTCCCCGGGCCGGATGGAATTGGGTGCTATTCATAAATATCTCCCTCTTATTTTAGCATGAAACATCCCCTATCCAAATTGTCAAAAATATCACCCTCGCCGGCTGTCTTTCCTTCGCTTTTTATTATACATAATATAAGCAACTTATTCAATTGTTGACACCTTTCCCAAAACCCGGTAGAATCGAAAATAAAACCCCGCTAAGGAGCCGCGCATGTCCCAAAATTATTATCAGCAAAAATATAATTCCTGGTCTTTTGCCGCCGGGGGGTGTTTGGGCTTTATCCTCTCGGCCTGCCTTTGGTGTCCCCTCTTGGCCCTGGTCATCCAAACCACTACTCCCCCATCCACCCCTAGCCAATCGTCTCGCGCGCCCGTTATTGATCGCCCGGTTATTCCCGTTTCCACTCCTACCCCCCTGCCTCTTTCGTCTCCGCCCCCTACCGGGCCGCCCATCGCCGGGCCGCCTCCTACTGCTACCCCGGCCCCTCAACCTATTATTTTTAACGGCGCCGGCGATCTTATCCAGGAACTCAACAAGTGGCCCGGCCCGGCCATTGTCCACCTCACCGGCAACGCCGGCCAGCGCCACTTTGCCGTTGTTACCTATAACGCCAATGGCGACACCCTGGATTTGTTGGTTAACACCGCCGATGCTTACGACGGTCGAACCCTTATTGACTACACCGGCGAGCACACCACCCGCCTGGAGATTGACGCCGAAGGGGATTGGACCATAGAAATTCTGCCCTTAACCGCGGCCACTCTCTTGCCCGTGCCTGGCTCCATCGAGGGAAACGGCGACGATGTTTTGTTACTCTCCGGCGGCGTCCCGGATACGGCTGTTGTTACCGGCAATGCCTCCACTCGCCATTTTGCCCTTACCGTCTTTGGCCAGGGCCGCATGCTCGATGTTCCTATCAATACCGCCGACCCTTACGATGGGCAGGTGCTCGTCAATCGCCAGGCCCAACTCCTAAAATTCTCTGCCCATGGTCCCTGGGCCATCTCTATTGTCGCCGCGCCATAAATAAAAAGGGCTTATGGGATTTCTTTCCATAAGCCCCCTTGCCTTTGCGGGGTTTCTTAATCTTGCAGGGCCGCCCTTAGCTGCCGCCACACTTGCTCTTCTAACTCGTCCGGCGGCGCGGTCCAGTCGTCGGTGCATACCATCATCATCCCTCTGCTCCGCGTCTGGATCACGTTCAAAAACTTGCCGTCGGCCGGGCCTAACTCCCTCAGCCGCCGCTCCAGGTCTTTTCGCGAAAAACCACACTCCGGGTCCCAGCTCAGCACAATCTCTAACATATCTCCCCCCCTATCGGATACACCCGCTCCACGTAAGCGTAAGTGCGCCCGTCGTTGCCCGGCTTTTCGTACCATTCCACCGCAAACGGCTGCGGCGCGGTGAACATTTCCTCATAATTATTGTCGTTCCCCGCGTTCTGCCACTCCTGGTTGCGCTGGTTAAAAGTCTCGTTGCTAAAATGGTCTTCGCTGATCTCCGGCCACACCCCCCGGGCCAACTGGATCAGGCTGGCAATCCCCATCCGGCTGTACGCGCTGGCCGGGCGATAGTAGCCGTCCACGTAGAAATTAAGCTTCCACTTGTTCAAACTGCGCGTTTTAGAAATGCCAATGCTGCTGCACCGGCTCTTGTAAATCTCCTTGCGCCACTGTTGGCCGTCCGGCACTACCCTGGCCACCGGCTGAGCCGGGGCCGGGGATGGCGCAGTGGGCTGCGCCGGCGGCTGGTACGCCCGTACCGCTTGCCCGCCGGCAAACATCTGGTGATTCATCAGCCCAATTTCTTGCACCAACTGCGCCAGCGTCTGGTTGGTCTGCCGGCTGCTCTGTAATAAAGCCGCCAGCGCCTCCTGCACGCCGTTGCCCGCCGGGGCCTCAACCACCGGCGCTACTGCCGTTTGCGTTCCATTTGCCTTGTTCATGCTTAAAATCCTTTCTTTTTTACAAAAAAACTTTTACTTATTAATCAAAGTTGAGTCTACCCGACTCACACGAGTCATGGACTCTGTGACTCTGCGGGGGTTTTCGGGAAAAATTTGCTCGCAAAAAGACGACTCATGCTGCATGACTCCATGACTCGTATGAGTCGACTCGACTCAACTTTGCTGTTTTAGCCCCGCCAGATACCTGGCCAGGCGCAAAACGCTCTCGCAATCGCCCGCGGCCGTGTGCGCCGGCCCGGGTTTCAGGCCGCATTGCCACAGCCTGTCCGCCAGGCGGCCGCTCTTGCGCCGGTCGTGTTGGGCCTCAAACCAATCGTACCGCCCAAACGCCTCGTCAGCCAGGGCTTTGGTGCACACCCACTCAATCCCCCACTCTGGCGGCGTAAACAGCGCGTCAAAGGCCGCGTTGTGGGCCACCACCGTTCGGCCCTGCAAAATCTGCTTCAGTAGCGGCGCTACCTCGCCCCACGTGGGCGCGGCGGCTACGCTGGTCGGGTCCAGGCCGTTGGTCTCGCTGATCCGGGCCGGGATGCCGCGCTGCGGGTTCACCCGGCTATGAAACACCAGGCGGCCCTTTGCGTCCATTACCGCCGCCTCAATTACCTGGTGGTATTTCGCGCTGGCCGTGGTGGTATACCCGCCTCCAACTTCGCGCGCCTGCACCCCGCGCCGCAAGCCTGTTGTTTCATAATCTAAAAACAATGGCTCCGCCGCCAATACCGCCCGCATCTTCTGCGCCACGCTAAACGGCACGGTTGAATGAACCCTAACTTCCCTCTCCTCGTAGGAGGGGGCCGGGGGGAGGTTTTCCACCAGCGCCTGGGCCTGGGCCTGGGCCTCGGCTGCCGCGCGCGCGTCGGCGCTAATAGCGGCTTGGTACTGCAACAATTCGCGCAGGCCCGCCACCGTCGCCTCGGCCTCGGCCACCGCCGCTCGCTCGTCCAGCGCCGCTTGCTCGGCCGGCGGCGCGGCTTCTTCAAAAACTATCCTGATTGCGCACGTTGCGCGGTCTATGATGATTTGCATTTATGAACCTCGTTGTAACAAGTTACAATAATAATACCACAAGTTAAAATAAATGTCAATATGTAAATAAATTATTGATACATCTTGACAAATTATAGTAACCTGTGGTATACTCCAAGTATCATTCAGGAGGTGCCAATGGAAATGGCTATTCGCAGCAGGGTAAAACTGCTGCACGCTCGGAAGGAAGTAGAAGAAGGCCGATCTATCCCCTATCGGGAAATTAGTCAAAAAACCGGCCTATCCACACGAACTCTATCTGCCTTATTCAATAACGAGACAACGTTGTACGCGGCCAATACATTGAGCCAACTATGTTCATATTATGGTTGCGCAATAGGGGACTTGATAGAGCATGTTCCTGAAGAGATAGCAGCATAAAAAAGAACACCCCCATCAGAGTGGAGGCGTTCTTTTTTGTGTTTCGCCATTTTCATGGCTCTTTACTATTTGTCATTGCTCCTAACCGACGCCAATCAACGTGGAGCAACAACTTAACAACCGCACTAAGGCGGATTGCTTACTTCTTTCGAGTTTCTTCTGTACGGAGAAACTCGTCTATATCATCTACTTCACTGTCCAAATCCGCCTTTATAGCATAATATTGTCTGGCGCAATCCTGGATTAGATTGGGCATGTTTCCTAAGATTTCTCGATCTTCCTCATTATCAATACTCAGCCTTGCTAAGGCTTGTTGATATAGGTCTTCTTCATATGCCCATTCTGAACCTATGTCGTAGTATGTATCTATTTTGTTCAAGAGATTTGTAAACTCTTCCTCTTTGAATATTTTAGATCGAGTAAGCAGGCGTAATGTTCGTCCTGCATTATAAAAAAATCCTGAGTTGAACCCTGCTATTTCATCTTGACCATCGCTAACCATAACATCGGCTAATATCTCGAGTGCTCGTGATATTTCGGAAATAGTAGAATGTTTCATTTACTCACCTTAACTATGTACCAATCTCTTTCGGCGGCTAACCAGTAGAGATTGGCTAACACAACCAATCCAAAGGATTGGAGGATTAACTTATCATCAGAAGCTTTAAGCTGTTTACTCTCTTTATTCTTATAATCGGCTTACTGCTGGAAATCTACAGACTCCATTTAATCTGCAAAGGATTAAGATTTCTTTATCACCGGCAGATCATAGCCACAAACGACGCCAGCGAAAACCCAACGCGGAATAATCCGTATGTGTCGCAATGGTACAAAGATCGGCTCGACAACCTCTATCCCGTAGAGAATTATACAGCAGCGCCGCCCGCCACCACCGCCAAGTAGATGGCGGGCGGCAACACCCTTAACCCCGCCCCCGGTAGGGCGAGAAAGGCAGGTGAACCGTCAAAACCCACAACTAAATAGGCTTCGACCAGCACCTCCGAAGGGACTCGAACCCCCAACCCTCAGTTCCGAAGACTGATGCTCTATCCAATTGAGCTACGGAGGCATAAGTTGTTAGCCGTAATTATACTTTGCCCCGGGTGTATGTCAAAAGTTGACCCTTTTTTGCCCGACGAACAACCGATTTATTGACGGTCTTTGAGCAATGTCGTTGGTCGTTGGTCATTTGTCGGCTTTCTCATGCGTTATGAACCACCCCGATCATGAATAGAAATAAACCCCTTTTTCACCAACTCGCCGTGAGCGCGCCGGGCCACTGTTTGGTCGGGGGCGGCGGCCAGCATGCCGGCCAGGGTTTTACCGGCTACCGCCCAGTTAGGCCCTTTGTCCATATAAACGTGCAATAAGTAGCCCCGGGGACACCGGTAAATATCGTAACAATTTACCGTCAGGGCAAAGCCATGCCCCTCCACAATACGCCGGCCCGCAAAATTCACCTGATTGCCCTCCACGGCGGTTATTTGGCTGACCTGCTCAATAGCCTGTTTAACCGGCCCGGCAGAAGCGTTTTCCAATTCAATCAGGCCCAGGGCCTGGCGGGCAGCATTAATCTTGTTCATAAGGGTCAACCTCCTGATGAAATGGGAGGAAAGGCAGCCCGATTCCGCTGAGACCAAAACATCCCCCCCATGGCGCCCAAACCGGCAATAATGCCCCAGTTCAAGAAACTGCAAAAGGCGCTGGTGGTTAAAGTGGTTTGCCAGTAGTCGGCGGTATCGGTGATGATAAATTCTGATAAGCCCAATTCTTGCATTAAAATAGGTAATTGTTCCAGATTGGTAATTAAAACTGTGCTAATGATGACGGCCAGGATTTGACCCAGCACCGCGCCAAGGCCGGCTATCCCGCCGGCCACAATGCCCTTGTTAACACTGGCGTTGGCGGTTTGGCATTGGTCAAACCAGCCGGCCAGGTAACCTACCCCAAGCCCCAGCAGGGGCGTAAAACAGAGGGTGCAAAAGGGCGAGATGAGGGTGATACTGCTCACATAAATAAAGGCAACCGCCACCCCAATCAGACCTGCTTTAATCATCATTAATTCTCCCGTGCCAGGCCAGTATAACACCAAGCCACACTATTAGCAATGCGGCTTTTCTGGATTGACGCTCAACCATTTCTATGCTAAATTCAGGATTGCTTTTTTAATTGGCAGTACGGCCAGGTTACCCAAAGTGCACTATTTAAGTAGGGGCTTACGCAAATTGTTGATGCGTTTCAGGTGACAGTAATCGTAGGGACAGCGCCTTGTGCCTGTCCTCCGGGGCGACCACAAGGGTACGCCCCTACTGTCATCTGAAACTTAATCCTGGAGGGAATAATCAACTCTATCAAACACTTTCTTGTGGCAAACGACCAGGATATTGTTGAATTTAGGCCGGTTGGCCGGCGCTGGTGGGGGGTGGTTTTATTATTGCTGCCCACCCTGGCCTGCCTGACCAATACCCCGGTAGCCCAGGTGGCCACGCCTCACTTTACTCGAACCCCCTTGCCTACTTTTACTGTAACCCCGCTGCCGCCAACCGCCACTCCCGTACCAACGCCTACCAATACCCCTATCTATACCGATACGCCTATCCCTACCCCCACTTTTACCAATACACCGGCGCCCACTGATACCCCTATCCCGCCCACCCATACGCCCGCGCCCACCGCCGCGCCGCCAACCGCCACCCCTGTTCCGCCAACGCCAACCCCTGTACCGGCTCCCCAATCGCCGTTGGCCACGCCCACGGCCACGCCTCTGCCGGATACACCGCCGGGCCGATATGAGGAAGAAGGCATGGAAGGAGAGCAAAATTGCGCCCACGTTGGCGTGTATGGCCATGTATTCCAAAGAAGCGGCGGCGCTCCGGTGCCTTATGTCACCATCCAGATAAAAGGCGATGAAGACCAATTCAAAGGCCCCTATATTGGCAAAACAAACGAGAATGGAGATTATACAATCCTGATTGCTGAATTGAATGGTGACCTCAACGGCGTTGAATTTGAAGCAGAGGTTATCGGCGGGGCGGGGGTAGAGTCGTTAGATACACCCGATTGGGAAGTGAGCGACGATTGTAAAAAAGACGGGGCCATCCAGGTAATGAGAATTGACTGGAAACGAAAGGATTCCTAAAAAAAATCCAAGTCAGAAATTCAAAACAGAGAGGTTTTTTTATGAGCATCAAACCGGACCATTGGATTGAAAGAATGGCTTTAACTTACGGCATGATTGAACCGTTTGAAGCGGGCCAGGTAAAAGAGGGCGTTATTTCTTATGGCGTTTCCTCTTACGGTTACGACATTCGAGTGGCGGATGAATTTAAGATTTTTACCAATGTCAACAACACGGTGGTAGACCCCAAACATTTTGATAACCGTTCTTTTGTGGAAGTAAAAGGCGATATTTGCACTATTCCCCCCAACTCATTTGCCCTGGCCCGCACCGTTGAATATTTTCGCATTCCGCGCGATATCCTCACCATTTGCGTGGGTAAAAGCACCTACGCCCGCTGCGGTATTATTGTCAACGTAACTCCCTTTGAACCGGAATGGGAAGGGTACGTGACCCTGGAAATTTCCAACACCACGCCCTTGCCGGCTCGCATCTACGCCAACGAAGGCATTGCCCAGGTGGTCTTTTTCCAGGCCGACGAGCAGTGCCGCACCTCTTATGCCGATAAAAAGGGCAAGTACCAAAAACAAATTGGCATTACCCTGCCCAAGATTGATCAAAAATAGATAGCTTGTAGAGCGTCTTGCCTTAAAAGTTAAAGGCTATTCCCCTCTAAAAATCACTTCGGCATAACGCATTAACTGTTCTTTACGTTCTGGGGGGGCTTCTTTGGAATCTAGATAAAGCTCCAAAATCTGTTGAGGCGTTAGCGCCTCGGCAGAGATCCCGCCTAACCGGCGATGTTGGACCCGGTCAATGTCGCGCGCAATGCTGGCAATGTAGCTGCTGTCATTCAGGGCCTGGCGGATAGGCTTGTCATCAAGCAAAATTTCCTGGGCTTCGGTGGCCTTGATGACGAGCCGGACCACGGCTTCTTTGACGCTGTGTTGTTCCAACTCGTCCAGAATGGCTGTCAGGGGGTCATCCGCCCCCGTAACGTCAAGGCGAATGGTTAAAAAACGACGCGCCTCAACCGGAACAAACTCCCAGGTAGTGTGGCCCCGCTCAATCTGGGCCATCACAAAACCTTTGCGTTCCCCCTCTTCGCCAAAATCAATCCGTTCCAGGCTGCCGGGGTAAACAATGGGGGGATGCTGCCCGCCGTTCAGCTCTTGGTGCTTGTGAACATGGCCCAGGGCCACGTAATCCCAGGCCGGGTTGTCCAACACGCTTTTGAGCACCACCACATCGCGGCCAATCATCACGCTTTGTTCGCTGCCCTGCCTGGCCCCGCTCACCGAAAGATGCGCCGTGAGCACCGCCGGAACGTCGGGCAACTCGCCGGCTTCGGCGGCCAGGTCGGCCAGGTTATCGCCCAAAATACGGCCAAGTTCCATATCCAGGTCATCGAGAGTCATATTTTTATACTGCTCCCGGCTCAACAACCGGCTACGTTGGGGATAGGGCACCGTGGCCACCTGTAGCGGTTGGCCGCGTTTGCAGGTGATTTGATGCACCTGCTCCCGGTCGGCCACAATAACGCCGGGCACGTCAAATACGCCAAAAATTTCCAGGCTGCTGGCCGCGCGGTCGGCCGTAGCCATATCGTGATTGCCCACCAGCAAAATAACCGGCACCTTCTCGTCGGACAGGCGTTTGATGCGGCGGGCAAATTCGCGTTGAAAGGTGGGATTGGGCCGTTGATTTTTGTAAGCGTCCCCGGCAAAAATGCAAACATCCACCTCTCGTTCCAGGGCCAGGTCAATCACCTGGCTAAGCCGGCGCAAAAAATCAACCACGCGGCTATTCAGGCCCGATACGGCATCGAGCCGGCCGTAGTTTTCAATGCCAATATGAATGTCGGCTAAGTGGAGTAAATTAATGGGTTGGCTCATGGGGAAATTCGGTTATGTCTCTATGCCCCGTTGCCTGGCTGCGCCCGTTGCCGGGCCAACCAAACACCTGATTTTTTGGTGGCGAACACTTTTATTGGTCAAACTGACCTTTCTCCAAGTGTAATAAAACGTTCAGGCTTGGTTGGATCTTGCCTAAATCAATCGTTTACTTTATCATACAAAAAGAAAAGCTGCAAAGCGCGCTCAAATTCGCAGGCTTTAATATCATAGCCCCGCCTGATTGTTCAAAGTTGGTCTTGTGGTGGTTGGCCAGAAGATTTCTGTTTGCGTTTGGGCAGAAACTTTTCTACCAAAGCGGCCAGGCGGGCAATTTCTGTTTGTAAGCCGTTTACTCTATTTTCAAGCGTATCTATTTTGCCGCGCAATTCATAGCGGTTAATGTTGGCGACGGTTTGAAACTCATAGAGTTTATCAATGTGTTGCAAAGTATGCCCTATTGCCATTTCAACCGTCAATTTACCATTTTCATAATCAGATAGGATTTGTTTGTGGTCGTAAGTGCCCATAGAATGATTTCCTTTTTTCAAAACCCTGTGAAGCTATAGCTTCACAGGATAATAACATATTATTTGACTGGCGTCAAGTTTACAAGAGTTTTATGGAAAAATTTGGGGAGAAATTGCGCTTTTTGCGTAATCAAAAAAGTTTTACGCTGCGACAGTTGGCTGATATGCTTGAGGTCAGCCATAGCTATATTGGACAAATGGAGAGAGGTGAGAAAGTCCCTAATGTAGATATGGTGCTAAAAATTGCCCAAATCTTTAATGTTTCTACCGATGCGTTGATAAAGGATGAAGTGGAGCTAGAGGATTAGTCGCTCCACACGAAATTATGGGGAGGCAGAGGGATTTTTTGCACGCGCCAACCGGCTTTGACTGCTAACCAGTCAAACGCTAGGCGTACTCGAAATGGTTCTCCTCTTGAGGGCGCATTTCTGCCCACTTTCCATATATTGTGTTATCGCAAGATGGGTTATACTTTTCTTGAAGCAAGCCATTTGGCAAAGCGGCGAGGGTGATGGATTTTAATTCTTTGTGATAACCATCTGTCTCCTCGTAGTTATATTTAACAAAGATGGTCGTGGTAATATAACTTATGTTGCGGATGGTCAAAATTTTTGGCAAAGTTCCCTCAACTTCAACGTTTTGTTTGGCTCTAAATTGGCGCACAATCATAGAGAATTGAGAAGTTTGTAAAGTTGCTGTGCCCTGGCCGTCTATTTTTTCAGCTTTAGAGTCGACAAATAGTGCCTGGCGGATAGCATACTCTGGATGAAACAAATATCTGGCGCGTTTATAATCAATTTTTCCGAATAGCCGTTGGTCAATCTTGGCCATGCCCATTCTATCCAAAGCCTCGCGGGTGATGTCTTCACCTATATCCGCCACTAAATCACTTTCCGCATGAAAGATTTCGATAGCGGTATCCCGATAGTCGTAAATGGCTTGCGTCACCAGCCGGAGCGATGCTTTTTCTATTTCTTCTAGTCGGGCAAGGTCATTTGTGAGTTGTTTTGGATCAAGCAGTATGTTTCACCATTATCACTTTTATCAGGCCGCAAGTCTAATTGTTGTTGAGCCGTTGCTTTTTGAATGTTTGTTTGGGCTAAGTTTACGTATTTTTCAATTAATTCTATGCCAATAAATCGCCGGTTTTGCTGAATTGCGGCGATGGCGGTTGTGCCGCTGCCCATAAAACAATCAAGCACAATATCGTGCGTTTCGGTCAATAGTTGAATGAAGCGGCGGGGCAATTCCAGAGGGAACTTTGCTTCATGGTTATCATTTGCCCGCACCGATGGAATATGCCAGACCCCGCGCGAACCCCAGTCTCGCCACTCCTTGGGGGTTAATCTGGTTCTATCAACTTTGGTCACGCCGGGCTTCCAGAACACGTACAAATACTCAAACTCATCCACTGATTTGTAAGATAAACTGTGCCAGCGCGAATTTTCCCAGGCGGCGTCTTTTACCCAGGCGCGTCTATCATACATATAGAAACCCGCCTTAAGCCCCCATTCTTCAATAAGACCACCCACAATTTTTATCCTGGTTTGTGTTTCATATTTGCCGCCCCGGATGTTGTTGCCGTTGAGCCGGCGGTCAACAGTTTGCTCACTACAGCCTAATAGTTTGGCAATTTGGTAACGGTTATAATCAGGGTGTGCAGCCATAGCCTGGAGCACATCCTCTCGTGTCACCGTTGAACGCCTGCTGCTAACCACTTCAGCTTGGATTTTTGGTATCGAGGGGTCTTTAAAAACTAAAATGTCGGCAATATTGATAACCAGAAATCCGCCTGGTTTAATGATGGGAAAATGGAGATTGATGACATAAGCCAGTAGACTTTGCCAATCTTTAAATGATAAATCCGATTCGTATTCTTTGCCAACAAAATAAGGGGGTGACCAGATGCTCAGGGCAATGCTGTTTGGCTGAATTTTAGGCAGAAGTTCTCGCACGTCGCCTTGATAAACGTGATCTACGGCTAATGCGTCGTCAATCTGTTCGCTTTGATAAACATTTGCCAGATGACGTTGTAAGTCTGGTGGCAGCCTATTGATGTTAAAACTTGTCTTATCAGTTTTATTTACAGAGGTCCCCATTGTAAACTCTCCCATGCTTTCCGATAGTATACCATTAATCGGCATAGAACGCATGTTTACATTGGGGTGTAGAATTGGAGCCGGCCAACAAGGCCTATCCTTCGGTTGCCGCGTCAGCAGGGGGTTGCTCAGGAGCAGGTGCTGTTTTTACTTCCGCCGCAGCGGCCCCTATGGGGGGCGGCGGCAATTCCTCTTTCATGGCCAGCTTGCCCCGGAAATAACCGTCGTCATCCAGCAAAAAGCTGCCCACGTCAACATCCCCCCACACCTTGCCGGTGCTCAATATTTCCAACCGGCCCGTGGCTTTGATTTGGCCGGTCACCGCCCCACTCACCGACACATTCTCGGCAATAAGGTTGGCGGCTACTTTGGCTTGCGGACCAACCACAATGTTGCCCACGGTTTCAATCACGCCCTCCTCGCAAATACCGTCAATCCGCACGCTGCCATCGCACACCAGCCGGCCCTTAAAATTGGTATTGGCCCCAATCACGGTTTCTATTTTGTCAATAGGCGGGGATTTTTTTCTGCCCAGCACGCTTGCCTCCTGAGTCCAGTTTTGAGGATAATCCAGGCAGACTATACTCCATCTCAAAACAATTGTCAATGCCTCCCCCTGCCCTGAGCGCGTCCAAAATTTTTTGGAAAGCACAGGGGGGAATTGGGGGGACGCCCCCCACACCCCCCGGTCCTCCTAAAATGTCGGACAGACTCCCTGCCCTCGACAAATCAAAGATTTGTGGTAAAGTATCACTTTGCAAAATTTGTTCGAGGAGGCAACTATGTCCAAACAATTTTTATTACGTCCTGTTCTGGCCCTGTGGCCGGCCGGCCTGCTTTTGGTTGGCTTAAACCTGGCGGCTTGCGGGGGCGCTGCCGTTACACCCGAAACGCCAACCGCGCCTGCCCCCACAGAAGCAGCCAACGCCCCGGCCACCACTGCGACAGAACCACCGGCAACGCCGGAAAAGGAAACCGAAGCTGCCGCCGAAGCGCCGCCGGCCGGCGAACCGGAAGCCGCTGCGGAGCCAGAAACGCCGGTTATATCTGCCGCGGGCCAGGCGCCTGGCTGCCAGGCCGTAGACCCCCAGAGCGACCAACTGACAGGCGTCATTACGGCCCTCAGCGCCTATATAGATGAATCTCCCCCCACCGACGCGATTGCCGCCGTAACCGCTGCGGATTGGGTGAAAGGCCCGGCCAATGCGCCGGTGACCATTATTGAATATGGCGATTTCCAGTGACCGGCTTGCGCCAGCATCTCTCCCGTGTTGGAGGGAGTCAAAACAAGCCTGGGTAACGACGCGCGCATCGTTTATCGCCATTTTCCCTTGATTAGCATTCACGATAAAGCCCAAATAACAGCCGAAGCAGCCGAAGCAGCTGGCGCCCAGGATAAATTTTGGGAAATGCACGATATTTTGTACGAACGGCAAAGTGAATGGAGCCGCCTGCCCAAAGACAATATCATTGACACGCTGGTTGGCTACGCCAAAGAGGTTGGCGTGGAAAACCTTGATCAGTTCAAGGGCGACCTGGAAAATGAAACTTACGCCGAAAAAGTAATGGCCGACTACGAGGCCGCAGTTGGGGCGGGCTTGCCCGGCACGCCCACTTTTTTTGCCAACCAACGTTATATTCCCCTGAGCGATTTAAGCCAATTTCAAATCCCCCCCTTTACGGGCTTGAGTCTTTTTAGCAAAATCAATCAACTCAAGGCGCAGGATAAGTGGCAGTGGTACCGGCAGCCGGAACAGGTTATTGACCCGGAAAAAGAGTATACGGCCACCATAAAAACCGAGAAAGGCGATATTGTGGTGGAACTTTTTGCGGATACCGCGCCCATAAATGTCAACAGTTTTGTTTTTTTGGCCAATCAGGGTTGGTATAAAGGCGTTACCTTTCACCGGGTTTTGCCCGGCTTTGTGGCCCAGGGGGGCGACCCCACCGGCCTGGGGCTGGGTTTCCCCGGCTATCGCTGTAGCGACGAAGTTACCGCCGAACGTAGTTTTGACGGGGCAGGGATGGTGGCCCTGGCCAATAACGGCCCCGACACCAACGGCAGCCAATTTTTTATTACCTACGATGCCGCGCCCAATTTGAACGATGGCTTTACCATTTTGGGCCGGGTGATTGAGGGGCAGGATGTGGCCGAAAACATCACCCCCCGCGACCCCCAAGCCAACCCGGCTGCCCCGCCGGGCGATAAAATTATTGATATTACCGTTAAAGAAATGTAGCAGAGCAGGGTAGCAGGTAGCACCAGGTAATTTTTATTTTGTGCTGCTACCTGCTACCTGCTACCTTGCTACTTTGCTACCTTACAACCTAACCAATATCAGGGAGGCTAACACTGATGAAAAACTTTTTGGTAACAGGCGGGGCCGGTTTTATTGGCTCCAACTTTGTGCATCTTTTGTTGGATAAGTATGACCGCATTAACGTGGTGGTGTTTGACAAATTGACCTACGCGGGCAACCCGGACAACCTGGCCCCGGTGGCCCGTGATCCCCGCTACCACTTTTATCAAGGCGATATTTGCGACGCCGCCGCCGTTGACAACGTTATCCAAAAACACCACATTGACGTGATTGTCAATTTTGCCGCCGAAACGCACGTGGACCGCTCGTTGATGGAGCCGGGCAGTTTTATTCAAACCGACGTGTACGGCACCTACGTTTTGCTGGAGGCGGCCAAAAAATATGGGCTGGAGCGTTATCACCAGGTGAGCACCGACGAAGTGTACGGCCAGGTGTTGGCAGGCCGCTCCACCGAAGAAGACCGCCTGCATACTCGCAGCCCCTACTCGGCCAGCAAGGCCGGGGGCGATTTGATGTGCCTGGCCTATTACACCAGCTTTGATGTGCCGGTCACCCTGACCCGGGGGGCCAATAACGTTGGCCCTTACCAATACCCTGAAAAAGTGGTGCCCCTTTTCATCACCAACGCCATAGACAACCAGCCCCTGCCCCTCTACGGCGACGGCAAACAAATGCGCGATTACCAGTACGTGTTGGACCACTGCCAAGCCATTGACCTGGTTTTGCAGCGGGGCCAAATTGGCCAGATCTACAACATCGGCACCGGCGCCGAAATGCGCAACATTGACATGGCCCGTTTGATTCTCAAACTGCTCAACAAACCCGAAAGCCTGCTCCAACCCATTACCGACCGCCCCGGCCACGATCGGCGTTACGCCCTGGATATTGGCAAAATTTGCGGCCTGGGCTGGGAGCCGGCCCACACCTGCGCGCAGGCCATTGAGTCTACGGTCAAGTGGTATGTTGAAAATGAGTCCTGGTGGCGCAAAATCAAGAGTGGAGAACGGTATAAAGAGTATTACCAGCAGCAGTATGCGGGCCGTGAGATAAAAGCTTAGGGCTAACGGTTTAGCAACTTCTGTGGTTTGAATAATTTGTGTATAGCCGGTCTCTTGGGCATAATACCCGTGATTAACTTTCTGGAGGGCATTTAATGAGTGAATTTGTGGCCGAAATTGTCGGCGGTGAACCCTATCAATACTATCCCTTGGGCCAATATGTAGTGCGAGCTATTGATGTTTGTGGAGGCCGGCCCACTTTTAAATATACTCGCATTGAGATAACCGGAACCCTGGAACGCCTGGCTGCCGGCGAAAATATTGAGGAAATTGTTGAAGGCTATGGCGGCCGTGTTTCTCAAGAAGCAATTATTGAAGCCGTAAAACTCGTTACCACCCAATTTATCAAAACATTACCCAAATTAGAACCGGTTTGATGATTGTGGTTCTTCCAGAATTTCCGTGGTGTAGGGGCAGGTCTTGTGCCTGCCCAGGGCGACCACAAGGATTCGCCCCTACATATTGGG
>JAFGDY010000015.1 GCA_016931895.1 Anaerolineae bacterium | reverse complement strand
TGGCCGAATTTCGTCGAAATCACAAACGCATCTCTCCCAGCTTTATCGCTGCTCTCGTTACGTTGCACACTTCTGACACATGAGCCATGGTATTCACGGGGTCAGGCCCAGCGCACGTACATCAATTCGAGTCTGTTGATTTTTGTCATCAAGAATATAGAATTCCCTGTCACTTATCCAAGTCACGGTTGCGTCACAAACATCATTCCCTCGCCAAATATTTTCGAGATATTGGTCCTTTGTTTTGAGGTCGACCCGTACCGTACATCTGCATGTTATCCCGCAACCATCTGAAACAATAATCGCAGTAATTTGATCATCCGGGCTGGCCGTGATGTGTAGTACAGATTCACCGCTTGCCATAAGAATACCCAAAAATATTCCGCCAACAATCTGTAGAACGAAAATCCAAATGACAAGTCCACATACGGCGAGTCCCGGCAAGCCTATGATCATTCCAACCTGGTGAATGGTATGTAGTGTTGATGAGGATAACGACGACTGTACGGAAATTCCCCCTGTCTTCGCTCTTAAAAACTTCATGTGTTAAGCCCCTTCAATTGAGTCATTGGCTAAGTTCCGGTTTCCAACATGATGTACTAACTCTTTCTGAAATGTATCATATGAGAGAAATGCCGGTCAAGCACTCAGGTGCGCCGGATGAGTGTTTCAAAACGTAGAAGTTTGAAGAGAACGACCGTAAAATGGAGGGCAAATACCTTTCAACCGGAGTAGTACCATGAAAGTAAAAATGATTCTGCCGGCCCTGACCGAAGCCAAAAGTCCATTCTGGCGGCCCATCAAATACTCTTTGTTCCCGCCACTCGGTTTGGCTACGTTGGCCGGTTATTTGCAGGATGATGACGCCGTGGTCATTCAGGATGAGCATGTGGAAACATTGGATTTATCCGATGAGCCGGATTTGGTGGTCATCCAGGTTTATATTACTTCGGCCTACCGGGCTTATGAACTGGCCGACCATTACCGGCAAAAGGGAGCGCATGTGGCGTTGGGTGGCTTGCACGTCACCTCGCTGCCGGACGAAGCCGCCCGTCACGCCGATACCATTTTCCTCGGGCCGGGTGAAGATACCTGGCCTGCTTTTCTGGCCGATTTTCGGGCCGGACGTCCTGGCAGGGTATACCGCTCAAAAGTACGGACATTAGCTGGCCTGCCAAAAATTCGGCGGGATTTAGTCAAGCGCCATCTATATCTGGTGCCCAATTCTATTGTGGTGTCGCGGGGCTGCCCGCACGCCTGCGATTTTTGTTACAAAGAAGCTTTTTTTAAGGGAGGAAAGTCGTTTTACACCCAAACCGTTGACGCCGCCCTGGCCGAGATTGAACGGCTACCGGGGCGGCATCTATATTTTTTGGATGACCACCTTTTTGGCAATCCACGTTTTGCCGCCGCGCTCTTCGAGGGGATGCGGGGGATGGGGCGACTATGGCAGGCTGCCAGTACGGTGCAGGCAGTATTGCAACCGGACCTGCTGGAGAAAGCTGCGGCCTGCGGCCTGCGCAGTTTGTTTATTGGCTTTGAAACACTCAACCCCACCAATTTGCGGGCGCAAAACAAATACCAAAATCTCAACCGGGATTACGCAGCGGCTATTCGGCGCTTGCACAATGTAGGGGTGATGATCAACGCCAGTTTTGTTTTTGGCATGGACGACGACGATGAGAGTGTATTTGAGCGCACGGCGGAATGGGCCATTGCGCAGGGCATTGAGACGGCCACCTTTCATATTCTCACCCCCTACCCCGGCACGGTTTTGTACCAACGGATGGCCACACAGAAACGCCTGACCACGAACAACTGGGATTTGTATGACACCCGCCACGCGGTGTATCGCCCGGCCCGGATGACGGCGGAGACGTTGGAACAGGGTTACTGGCGAGCCTACCGTGATTTTTATCGGTGGGGGGCTATTTGGCAGGGGGCCTGGACCAAAGACAGGGCTACGGATAAACTTCGCCACCTGGCCTACGCCGGGGGCTGGAAAAAATTTGAATCAATGTGGGATTTGCTCATTCGGGCCAAACGGGTTTCCGGGATGCTGCCGATGTTAGAGGCCATCCTGGCCGGTTTTGATCGCCAGCCGGGGAAAAATAAACAGGCCGTTACCACGAACCAAACAACGTGCGAAAGCCGGTGGGCGACATGCCGATGACCTGTTTGAAGCGTTTGGAGAAATGATACTCGTCGGAAAAACCGAGTTGGTGGGCAATCTCTTTGACGGCCAGATCTTCGTTGAGCAACTGTTCGCAGGCCCGATCCATCCGGCGCAGGGTGTGGTACCGGGCCGGAGAGACGCCCGTTTCCCGCGTAAATCGCTTGCGAAACCCATCGTACGACATGCCCAGACTTGAGGCAATGGCTTTGTAATCGGGCGGCTTGTTAAAATGGGCCGTCAACAATGTTTTGGCCTCCGATAGCCAGAGCTGATCAACTTTGTCCTCCCCCTCTTGCTGATGATGCGCCAAAATTTGGGCCAGAAGCTGCTGTAAATGGCACACTCTGATCAGGCCATACTCCGCCCCGGATTGGGGCACCGACCAGATAGTATCGTGAAATTGTTTGAACCAGTAATCCACCGGCTCCAGGTGCAGCACCGGCCGTCGAGGGTCTAATAACCCCTGATTGCGCCACAGATCAAAAATTGACCCCTCAAAAACAATGAATATCTCGTACCAAAATTCCTCTTCACTGGGGCCGTAAGTATGTCCAATGCCTGGAAAAAGGAAAAGTAAATCCCCCTTGACAATACGATGTTCGCAGCCCAGCGTATCCTTAAAATATCCACCCCCATCCGAGATGTAAACCAGGGCGTAATGGTTCAATACGCGCAGGGGCTTTGTGGGCGCAATCCCCGGACTGTCCCGAATGATCCCGGCCACAATCACCTGGCCCAGGGCGCTGCTTGGTTCATCGTTAAAGGTGATGTGCGAAACAACAGCCATAACAAGGTAAGATTATACAGACTTTTGCCGCAATTGTCATTTTATAAATAACAGGCATTACTACAGAAACCCTCCGCTGTTTCTGAATAAAAAATAAAGTACAGCCACGCCTCAATTATCTTCGTCCTTCGTCGTTGGTCCTGGGATTATTTTAAAGCCCTGGCTGTTACTTCCTGCACAAATTTTGTCTTGGCCTGGGTATATCGCTCTCTATCTTGCTGATAATGCGCCGCCAACGCTTGTTTTAGGGTGGCGTAACGGCGGGCCTCTTGAGGATTTGCTCGCAGGTAATCTCTGAAGGCCAACCCCTCCCATAGCCTGTGCCCTTGGGGAGCCATGTGGAGGTGATGGGTGCGCCGGCCCATTAATTTTTTTCGTTTGATGAACATCATATGCCCCGCATACCACCAATACTCCCACTGCTCGTTGTTGAAAAGGGGCACAGCCCGCTGTTTGGCTGTGGCAAAGGACGGCACTTCTACCAGAACATCAATGATTGGTTTGGCCGGCAGCCCTGGAATGGCGGTGCTGCCAAAATGTTCCACCCGCAAAACGATGTCGGGACCCAAGTGATCTCGCAGCCAACGGGCAAACTCAGTAAACTGTTGCGGCCAGGTGGGGTCGTAATCTACCAGGTAAACGTCATCGTTACTCACCTCGCTCTCTGGCAGTTCCACATAGGCGTTAGCAGAAATCCAGAAAGCACCCTCATTTGAGCTTTCTGCATGGCCCCATACCTTTGGGAGAGGGGCCGTGAATTCGCCGACACTTCTCCTACGGCCAGCGGGCGCCTGGTTGAACCACTGCCAGTTTATGTGTTCTTGCCAGGTGACGACATCCTGCCCGGACTGCCCGGCCCAGCCGGTCCAGGTATCATCGTTAAAATCCCAGGCCACCAAGCCTTCTGGAATGGCTTCAATTTTATCCACCTCAATCCCAAAGAAATGCAGGGAGTTCTGCCCGCCAACCAGGCGTTGAAACCCAACATACCGGATCAGGTTGCCAATGTGCCTGACTTCCCGGCCCAACCTGCGGAAAAGATCTCCATAGAAGTGGACGACGGCCGCAAAACCGTCGCCCGCAATAAGGCGCTGGCCGCCGATAAGTTGCATTTGGGGGGGGCTTGGCGTGGATTCCATTTTTTCCCTGGCCGACATAAATTACTCCCATTCTAATCAACTTCATCCGTAACCGCAATCCCACCTTAACCTCATGAGAAAATTTTTCCGCTGTAAGCCAGGATATGGTATAATACGCCCTTCAATATTCACCGGAGTTAGACCAAATGACTCACTCTGCACATCGCCAGGCAATGTTTCAGGGATTAGTATACGATGAAAATGACGTTGTCGTTGAAACCACCTTTATTGGCGCGGAGCCGCATTACGTGGTGTTGGATGACGACTTCAAACGACATATCCCGGCTGAAGTTGTTGACCGCCAGGTGGTTGAATGGATTCAGCGGCAGGCCCTGGCCAGCAAAGAATTGGTCACCGAACAGATCATGCACATGTTAAATCAAGACGATCTGTTCACCAAAGCTATGATTGATTCTTCGCTTGGCAACATGGACCGGCTGATGGAGCAAGGTTTGCCCGATGACGCTCGGATGATGTTGGGCATGATGGGGTTTAAAGTTGTCATCAATGTGCATGGCGAGTTGGTGAAGTTAGATGTGCCCAACCAGGAACCGCCGCCGGATGAAGAGGAGTGGTAGACTGGCGGGCTATAGCCGATTGTGTTATAATCCCCGCTTGGTAATTTCTTGGAGCGCGTGTAGAAATTTAAACGCGAATATACAGTTTTTCAACTCAGGTTTATACCCCCTAATTAAACAAGGTGAAACACTATGAAGAACTTTTTCAAAGGAATGGTGACCAACACCGGCGTTGTTGGCGAAGTGCTGGTATTTTTGTGGCAGCGTAAATTGTGGTGGATGATTCCAATGGTCACGGTTTTGTTGCTCTTTGGTCTGCTGCTAGTTTTTGCCTCGTCGTCGGGCGTGGCGCCTTTCATTTATACGCTGTTTTAGGGTGTTTTCAACCCATCCAGACCTTTAGGGTTTTCAAAATCCTGAAGGTTTTTATTGAGGTAAACAATGGCGTTGCCTGAACCGCCGTCTGGCGTTTCAAACAAATTTATCTTCCTGATCATCGGTCTGGTGGTGGCTTGCCCGGCGCTTTTATGTTTGGCCATAGGGTTGCTTTATGGCCTGTTCTTGCTTTTTGCTTCGTCGTCGGGGGTGGCGCCCTTCGTTTATACGCTGTTCTGAGACGCTTGGGCAAACAAACATTGGCACAACAGGAGGCATACGTTTACCTCCTGAAAAATCTAATAGGTGGTTTTAGAGTATCCATGAAAATCATAACAATTTGTTTCGGCCTTCTTTTGACTCTCTTGGGGGCCGTCTATTACTATTTTACGGGCCTGGCCGGTGAGGCCAGGTGGTTTCCGGCGCTGCTGGGGGTCTTGATCACTCTGTTTGGTTTTTTGCAAGGCCGCTGGCCGCACAAGCATGCCCTGTATGGTTCCTTGATGCTGGCCTTGCTGGCTTTTCTGGGATCAATAAGAAGTTTGTTCAATCTCTTCACCATGCTTACCGGCGGCCAGGTGGCCGAACCCAGCGTGGTCATTGTCCGCTCTATCATTGGCCTGGGCGCGATTATCTTTATTGGGTTGGGCCTTTTTCTCATCAAGGATTTTTGGCATGGTTGGAAAAGCTTTGGCCAATTCCTGGGGGATTGGGTGGCCAGAGTGGCCTTGACTATTTTTTACTTCACCGTTCTGGTGCCCTTTGGGCTGGGCGTGCGCCTTTTTGCCGACCCCCTGCATATCAAAAAACAGCCGGCTGAACTGTGGCGGACTCGCCCCACCGGCGACCAAAAATTTGAAGACGTACTGAGGCAATTTTAAATGAATATTTTAGGTGTTTCTTGTTATTATCACGATGCCGCCGCCGCCCTGCTCATGGACGGCCAGTTGGTGGCCGCCGCCGAAGAAGAGCGTTTTACCCGCAAAAAACACGATAGCAGCTTTCCGCAACATGCCATCAACTTTTGCCTAAAACACGCCCAACTCTCCCCCGACGATCTGGATTACGTGGTTTTTTATGAAAAACCGTTGGTCAAGTTTGAGCGTATTTTGCAAACCACCCTGGGCACCTTTCCCAAGTCGTGGGCCGTTTTCCGGGAGTCAATGGTTACCTGGTTTGACGAAAAACTGTGGATCAAGAGCAAATTGCAAACCGGCATTGGCGTGCCGGCCAACAAAATTTTATTTGTGGAGCATCACCTCACCCATGCGGCCAGCGCCATGTTTTGTTCTCCCTTTGCGGAAGCCGCGATAATTACCATTGACGGCGTGGGCGAATGGACAACGGCCAGTATGGGCCGGGCGACGGCCCAGTGGAACGGCCAGGGGGTCAACCACATTGACCTCACTCACGAGCTGCGTTTCCCCCATTCCCTGGGGTTGCTCTACTCCGCCTTTACCGCTTACCTGGGTTTCCGGGTCAACAACGGCGAGTACAAGGTGATGGGCATGGCCCCCTACGGCGAGCCAAAATACATAGATAAGGTCAACCGGGTGGTCAACATTGATGACAACGGCGGCCTGACCCTGAATATGGATTATTTCAGTTTCCATCATTCTACCCAGCACACCTTTAACCGGCGTTTTGTGGACCTGTTTGGCAGCCCGCCCCGCCGGCCCGAATCCGAATTCTTTAATTACAAAACCCACCCCGGCAAAGACCATCCCGCCTGGGACGAGGCCGTAGCCCGGCAAAATCAAGCGTATGCCGACATTGCGGCCAGTATTCAGCGTGTCACCGAAGAAATAATGCTCAAAATGGCCCAGGCCGCTCACCGCCAGACCGGCTCCAAAAATCTGGTGATGGCCGGCGGCGTGGCCCTCAACAGCACGGCCAACGGCCGCCTGATGCGCGAAGGGCCATTTGAAAATGTCTTCATCCAACCCGCGGCCGGCGACTCCGGCGGCGCGATAGGGGCAGCCCTGTACGCTTATCACGTTATCTTTGGCCGGCCGCGCCAATTTACCATGGAACACGCTTACTGGGGGGCGGAATACCCCGCCGGCGACATGATTGCGGCCATCAAAAAAGAGGGTTTTGCCTACGAGGAATTTGACGACGAAGATAAATTGCTGGACCAGGCCGTAGACGCGCTGCTGCAAAGCAAGGTCATTGGCTGGTACCGGGGCCGTTTTGAATGGGGTCCGCGCGCCCTGGGCAGCCGTTCCATTATCGCCGACCCGCGGCGCGAGGAGATGAAGGAGATCGTCAACACCAAAATCAAATTCCGCGAGCCGTTCCGGCCTTTTGCCCCGGTGGTGATTGAAGAACGCGCTCACGAGTATTTTAATACACCCGGCCTGGACCGGCAATACCCGCCCCGCTTTATGCTGATGGTCTCCGGCATTCCCGAAGACAAGTGGGACAAAATCCAGGCGGTGTGTCACATGGGCACGGGCCGCCTGCAAAGCGTGCGCGAGCAGTGGAATCCCGGCTACTACAACCTGATCAAAAAATTTGGCCAGGCCACCGGCGTGCCGGTGCTGCTTAACACTTCTTACAACCTGCGCGGCGAGCCAATTGTGACCACTCCCCGCAACGCCATCAATACCTTTGCCGCTTCAGACATTGACCAGTTGGTGATGGGCCCGTTTTTGGTGAAAAAGCCCGAAGGGTACCAGGCCAGAGGGTCGCATTTGAGCGCGGACCAGGTGGATTGATAAAGTCAAGGCAAGGCCAACGTGGCAAAGATGAAGTTGATCGGTTTTTCTTATGAGCCACTCCTCCTCCAAATTTGATCCCGGCCAAGTGCCGCCGCCGCTGATGACGAACAAGGCGGATAACGCTTTTGCTCATAAAACTATGGCCGTGCGAAAACCCCGGATTGTGCAGCAAGTTCTGGCCGACCATGCCGGTCAATATCCAGACGCCATTGTGCAAGAACTGCAAAACCTGCATGATGAGCTGGCCCAGGGAAAGCCGGTCCGGCCCCTGCGCACAAGCGCGCCGGATGGAGAAAGCTGGCGCAACGCCTGGCAGCCTTATCAAAATAAAAACTGGTTCAATATTCCCTGGTACTTTGCCGAAGTTTTTTTCTACCGCCGGCTTTTAGAAAGCGCCGGCTACTTTAGCCCTGGCCCGTGGGCCGGGGTTGACCCCTTTCTGCCCGCCAAACAAGCCGAACTGGCCAACGAGATTCCCTGGCAAGTTTTAGCCCTGGGCCTGGAGTACGCCTCAGCCAGTACGCCGGAGCATTTCCAGAAACTATTGCGCCACTGCATTTGGGGCAACCGGGTTGACTTGAGCCATCCCCAAATTGTTGAGGAGCTAAGGCAGCAGGCTGGGGGGCCAAAGGCTTTAGGGGAATTATTGGCCGACGACACCGAAGCCGTGTTGGCCCACCTGCAAAAGGCGGACCGGCCCCATGCCCGGATTGACTTCATCTGCGACAACACCGGCACGGAATTGCTGCTGGACTTTGCCCTGGCCGATTTTTTGCTCAAGTTTTTGTGGGCCAAACACGTGACTCTGCACGTTAAGGCGCATCCCACTTACGTTTCCGACGCCACGCCGGCCGACGTGGCCATGGCCGTTACCGCGGCCAAAAAACAGCCGGCGGCTGCAATACAGTCGCTGGCCAAACGGTTAACCGAGTATCAACAAAAAAATCGGCTGCAAGTGCAGGCCGACCTCTTTTGGAACAGCAGCCGCTTTTTTTGGGAAATTCCGCCCCCCCTGCATGCTCAACTGGCCCAAGCCCACCTGGTTGTCATCAAAGGCGACGCCAATTATCGCCGCCTCCTGAGCGACGGCCACTGGCCGCCGGATGTGCCCTTTGCCCAGGCCATTCCCTATTTCCCCGCGCCTTTTGTTGCCCTCCGCACCCTGAAATCCGATGTTGTCACCGGCTTGCAGCCCGGCCGGGCTGAGGCGTTGGATCAACAAGATGCCGAGTGGCGGGTCAATGGCCGGCGGGGCGTGATTCAGGCGGTCCTATAAATAGTTTTTGCACTTGAAAAAATTATTTGTGAAATGCTCCCACCACCGGCACCTGAGCGGTCAAACAGCTTTGGCGTTTGGTGGCGGTCAGAAAAATATTCACGCCATCCTGGTCAATTTCAACATACCTGGAGATAACTTGCGCCAAATCATGTTTGAGGTGATCCATTTTTCCCGGAGAAAGATTCACCCGGTCGTGGACAAGCACCTGTTGCAAACGGTTTTTAGCAACATCACTGCTGCCGGCATCTGGGCGGTTGAACAAGCGATTGAACGAGTGCATAGGACTCCCTCGACACAACAAGCTAATAATAGGACTCTGGTACTATTAAGATTCTGGTGCTATTATACTACAACTTTGCTCAATTGGGGAGAAGAAAAGTACAAGCTCAACCTTAAAATTTTTAATAGTGTTAATTGGGGCAAGAATTTAGCCTAATATAGATGTCCAGAAAAATTCCTTCCCAAAAAACAAGGTAGCAGGAAGGTAGCAGATAAAAAGTTTGCTACTCTGCTACCTTGCTACTTGTTTCAGCGGTAAAAACTTTTCTGGAGCACTATAAATCATCGCCAATAACCTCCGGCCTGGGTTGCATCCTGCCTCATTTCTGCTAAAATCCGCATGGCTATGGCAGGAGAAACAAACAACTATGAACCAAACAAACCATCAAACCAAAAACTTATGGCAGCGCATGAGCGGCCCGCTCAAGATCGGCCTCACTTTTGCCGCCCTGGGCGTCATTCTTACCGTTATCGGTATCTTTAGAGACCCAACCACGCCCGTTACGGCCTGGTCGTTGGGGATTGGCAGCCTGATTTCCGGCGTTACCTGGGGGTTGGTCAGTTGGGCCATTGTTACGGCGGCGGTAGAAGTGGAAAAGGACGTGGCTCAAACCTCAACAGCCGAGGAGTCAAATAAAAACGATGACCCGCGCTAGCATTGTTCTAACCGGCTTGATTGGCCTGATCGGGGCCGTTATTCTGACCGCTTTTTGTGTGCTGGTAATGGCGCAAGCGTGGATACCTGCTCTTTTGACCAGCCCCCTGATTGTGTGGGTCCTGTTTCTTTTTCTGGCCGTTTTTTCAGTGGCCGAAATCCCGATAATGATTTTTGGCATCCGCCGGATTGCGGCCAGCGCCAACCCCCGGGCCAAGTACGTGGCCCTGTTGACCAACACCGGCTATAATTTTTTTGCCGCCGTGTACGCCGCTCCCTTTATCCTGCTTACGGGCAATCTATGGGCCGGAGCCGCCCTGGCCGCGTTAAGCCTGGCCCGTTTTGTTTCCGCCCTTATCTTTTTACCCTCTGTAGAAAATAAAATATGAAAAACTTTAACCAATTCAATCTAGCCGACATCCAGGCCCTGGTCATTGATATGGATGGGGTATTGTGGCGGGCAGATACTCCCCTACCCGGCCTGATAGAGTTTTTTGACTTTTTGCAGCATCAGGCCATTGCCTTTGTGTTGGCCACCAATAATGCCAGCAAAACGCCGGAACAATTTTTGCAAAAACTGGCCAAATTTGGGGTTACTACGGTGAGGCCAGAACATATTCTCACCTCCGCTCTGGCCACAGCCGCCTATTTAAAACAGGAGTATAAAAACGGAGCCAAAGTTTATGTGGTGGGACAAGAAGGTTTGCGCCAAGCTATGCATCACGCCGGTTTTACCGTACTGCCAGATTCCAGCCAACCCGCTGATGTGGTAGTAGCCGGGATTGATTTTGAACTGACCTATGAGAAGGTTAAACATGCCGCTCTGCTCATCGGGGACGGGGCGCGTTTTGTGGGCACCAATGGCGATTTGACGTTCCCCATCGAGGGAGGGCGTTTTATCCCCGGTAGCGGCTCCATTTTGGCCCTTATTGAAGCCGCTACCGGGGTTAAGCCCACCACCATCGGCAAGCCGGAACGTTACATGTTTGACCTGGCCATGCAACAAATGGGTAGCACTCCTGCCCGCACCGCCGCGCTCGGCGACCGCCTGGAAACGGACATTTGGGGGGCGCAGCGGGCCGGCCTCAAAACCATTATGGTCCTGACCGGCGTTGACAATGAAGACTCTATCTCCCTCAAGGGCATTCAACCCGACGTTATCTTTGAGGATATTGCCGAATTAAGGCAATATTGGGCCGCGCTCTAACGGGCAACAGAGGTCGCCCAGGACATCTTTTATCCCTCTCCGGCCTGATCTTTTTTCTCAAACTTGAGCGAAGCGGAATTGATGCAATAGCGTTGATGCGTAGGCGCCGGGCCATCGTCAAATACGTGGCCCAGGTGAGCGTCACACACCTGGCACAGCACTTCGGTGCGGCGCATAAATAAACTGTTGTCTTCCTCGGTTTTTATGTTGTCATCCACCATCGGTTCCCAAAAACTGGGCCAGCCCGAACCGGAATCATACTTTGTTTCCGAACTGAATAATTCAGCGCCACAGCAGACGCAACGGTAAATGCCTTCCTCCTTATGCTGATAATACTCCCCGGTAAAGGGACGTTCGGTGCCCTTTTTGCGAGCAATTTCAAACTGCTCCGGGGTGAGTATTTCTTTCCATTCCGCCTCGGTTTTGTGTACTTTAGGTTTGGTTGCCATAATTTTTCCTCTGTCATTCCTCCAGCCAGCGGGCTGGATCGCCGATA
The DNA here is from genome assembly GCA_016931895.1 of Anaerolineae bacterium. Taxonomy (NCBI): domain Bacteria; kingdom Bacillati; phylum Chloroflexota; class Anaerolineae; species Anaerolineae bacterium. The sequence continues at coordinate 3,650 of JAFGDY010000015.1, read as the reverse complement.
TTGATTTTGCCATCATCCAAAACTTCGCCAAAAGCGCCGCCCCCCCAATTATCAACCAGCGCTGCCCTTAAACCGGGCCATACTTCATCCATCCGTTCGCACGGTTTGGTTTCGCCCCAAATACGGATACGGCAATTACCAACAAGCAAAACCCGTTTCCGACTATTGGCCAAACGAATACCGCTCAACATCAGGTTAGCCCGCCGGGCCGAAGGGTCTAACGAAACGCCCCACTGTTCCATCAGGGTTTGCCAAATTTCCTGCTCCAGCAGGGTAACTTGCCGTTTACCCCCTTGATTGGCGTTGCCCCTTAAACCTTGCCCGGCCACCAAAGTAGCTCGTTCAACGGGGTCCATCGGACCGGCTTTCATGCGCTTTAACCAGATCGCTTCCAGTTGTCCCATCTTTTTCCCAATTATAACATTCCTTGTTTTTTACCCCAAGAACTTTAATTCTGCCTTAAAATCAAGGAACCGGGCTGGAATCAAAACACCCCCAATTGGTTTGGGGGTGTTTTGATTTGAGCATCCCAGGCCCTAAAAGTCTTGCAAATTGGTAGCACTTTCTTTTATATGAAGTTAATCTAACCCGGTTGAACCATTCACTCCCCCCGCACTTCCCGCATTGCCATTGGCAAAAACCCAAGCAAATCCCCGGCCACAACTGCGGCAACGCCCAGGTGCTCCCGGGCAATTTCGCCACAGAGGCCGTGCAGGTAAGCGCCGGCTTCGGCAGCCGCAAAGGGGGCTAAACCTTGCGCCAGCAAACCTACAATGGCCCCGGCCAGCACATCGCCGGAACCGGCCTTGGCCAGGGCCGGATTGGCAAACGGCAGCACCATTGTCCGGCCATCCGGCGCGGCAATGATGGTATGCGCCCCTTTGAGCAACACAATTTGATTCCATTTGGCGGCCATTTCACAGGCTGTTTCCAGGCGCGCGGCTTGCACTTCTTGGGGGGTGACTCCCGTCAGTCGAGCCATTTCGCCGGGATGAGGGGTCAAAATGCAGTGAGGGGGCAGCAATTTCCACCACTCGTTCTGTTGGGCCAAAATGTTCAAGGCGTCGGCATCCAGCCCCAGCGGCGGAAGTGGATCCCGGCCGGCCAAAAGTTGCCGCAAAAACGAGACGGTTGGCGGATGTTGGCCCAGTCCCGGCCCAATCAAGGCCGCCTCTACCTGGGCCAATCTTTCCTCTAAAATTTGAACCGCCGCAGGAGCCAGCGCCCCATCCTGGTCGGGTAAGGGCAAGTAGGTGGTTTCAATTGAGCGGGCCGCCAGGATCGGGTGAACGGTTTTCGGGGAAGCCAACGTTACCAAACCCGCCCCGCTGCGATAGGCGGCCTGCCCGGCCAAAAGTGCGGCGCCGGTGTAATGTAACGAACCGGCGACGACGAGGGCCGTGCCAAAAGTGCCCTTGTGGCCGTCAACCGGCCGGGGCGGCAGCAGCCGGGCCACTTTGGCCCCTGTAACCATTTCTAAAGTCACTTCAGCCGGATAGCAGCCGGCCAAAATCTCAATGTCGCCCACCACCAACTGCCCCACCACTGTGGGGCCGGGCATTAAAATATGGCCGCGTTTAACGGCGGCCAGGGTCACGGTCAGGTCGGCGGCAAGGGTATGGGGGTCCACTGCGCCGGTATCGCTATTGAGGCCCGAAGGCACGTCAAGGGCAACAATTGCCGGGTCAAGTTCATCATCTCCGGCGGGCAAAGTAGGGTCAACCAGGGGGCCGTCGGCGTAAGCGCGACGAGCGGCAACTACGGCTTTAACGTGATCCAACAACTCGGCCAGGCTGCCTTCAATGGGCCGGGAGACGCCGGTGCCCAGCAGGGCGTCAACAATCACGCCGCACTCATTTAACAATTGCGTTAGGCGCGCCCGGCCGGAATCATCGCTCCAAAAAACTCGCTCTACCCCGGTTTCAGACAGAAGCTTCCAGTTTTTGTCTTCCGCGGTATGGCGTTTCCACACGTAAACCGTTACGGCGACCCCGGCCCGGGCCAAATAGCGGGCCGCCACCAAACCGTCCCCCCCATTGTTGCCCGGCCCAACCAAAATAAGCGCCCGCGCGCCAGCGGGGTCAAAGTGAGTCTCAATAGCCTGGGCCACGGCCCGGCCCGCGTTTTCCATCATCTGGGCATAACTCAGGCCCGAAGCGTCGGCGGCTTTTTCAGCGGCTTGCATTTGGGCGGTTGTGACAATGTACAACGGTCTCTCCCTATTGATCGTCCGGCCTGACGAGATAGGAGACAATGACGCTCAAGCCTGCCCCCAGCAAGACGCCGGACATAACAAACCAAAAAGCATCGTCCGCCGGGCAGGGTTGGGGAACGGTCGCCACACATTCCGGCATTTCCGGGCCGGAGCCGCTTTCCGTTTCCGAAAACGGTGTATCTTTGACAGTTTCCTCTTCCTCTTGCGCCAAACGTTGGTCTCGCCGCGCTTGCAAAAAGTTGGCGGCATAGCCGGCGCCCTGGCTGGCCGTATAGCGCAGCACATACGGCCAAATTAATCTTAAAAAGATGAACATCTGCCCTTCCTTATGCAGGCCCGTGAGGTTTGGCAAACGGGTTTGGCAAACGGGTTTGACAAACCATGAAGGTCTGAACTAACGCTGAAAGCAAACATTTTAACTGTTCACCTTCTTGGCATGTCATTACGAAGGCGTAGAAAGTGAAGCGGCTGTAGCCTGAAGCAATCTCCGCCATCAACCGTGGAGACTACTTCGCTTTTGGCTCGCAATGACAAGAGAGCAAAGGTGAACGGTTGCCAAACGTTTAGCGGCTTAAACGACGTTTAAGCCAGAAAATAAGGGCCATGACCAGAGCAAAGGCGGCGCCAAAAGCGGCGCTGGAAGCCGGGCCAAAAACGGCCTTGACGTCACCGTCCACCCGTCCGGCCACCATCAAAATGGTGCCGCTGTTGTCGCCGGTGGTGATATTGCGCCCCAATATCACCCCCCCCGCGCTCTGGTCCATGGTCACGTCGCCGCGCGTGATAACGGCCCTGGCTATACTTTGATCCAGGTTAACATTGCCGCCGGCCATAATAGCGCCGGCATTGGCCGCCGTCAGGTCGGCCTGCCGGGTTTCGGCAAATACCAGGCCGCCCTGGGTAACAGACAGTGTTTCGGCCCGGGCCTGTATCGCCCCGCCCTGCCGGATATTAACCCGGCTGCCCTGCACGTTCTGGGCCCCGGCCTGGCGTAATTCAACCGTTTCGGCCTCTACCCTATTGGCTACAGCCTGAGAGACAAGCGCTGTTTTGGCCCGGATATCGCCGGCGCGGCCGTACTGCACGGTTACATGATTGGCCTGGAGATTGTTGACATCCTGGCCTTTTACCTCGATTTCGCCGCCCTTTGTTGAGGGGGCGCTGCTTGGATTTTCTGCATCGGCCATTTTAATCCTCCCGTGTTACTTACCCGTTATGCGTAATTCAGACCTTTGAGGTTTACAAATCGGTTTTTGTCCAAAAATTGACTTTGCAGGCCAAAAGAGTCTTACAAAAGAACTCAGTGTAGAAACCTCAAAGGTCTTGGCTGCTAATTACGCATAATCCGTTTAGGGATGGTTCACAATTTAGTTGACACTTTTTTGAGCACGAAATAAAAATTGGCCGTTAAAATTTATCGGGTCCAGGCTATTTT